>JAFXEW010000076.1 GCA_017513625.1 Lachnospiraceae bacterium
CGCATATGCGGCACCTTCGCCCTCTGCAAAGCCTTCGCCGCTTACATTTACTTCTTCTGCGGTCAGGGCGCTGCCGTCATATATCTTACTGCCGTCTGCAGAGGTCAGCACCACCTGACGCTTTTCAATGGTCAGGATAGCGTTTTCACAAATCACTTCGAACTGGGCACTTACATCATTGCCCTGCGCATCTCTTACCACGGGGGTGCCGCTGATTACCACATCATAAGTACCTGCATCCACACCCATTCCTTCTGCACTCAAGCCTTCCACGGTAAATTCTGCACCGTCAATTTTGAAACTATCCTGCACCAATCCGGTTACGGTATGTGCACTTCCGTCATATTTCTCCATTCCACTGCGGGCTTTCACCGTAAGTTTAAGTAAATCCTCCGCGTTTCTGTCAGTTACCGTAAGCACTCCGGTCTCAGTGGTGATATTGTAATTTTCAGCCTTAGTATTGCTGCTGAGTGTATAAGTAAAAGTATTTTCACTGCTTCCTACCAGGGTCTGGCTGCCGGTTACATTGTATACCGCGCCTTCACCTGCTGCGAAGCCCTGACCGCCCACTACTATTTTATCATTGGTCAGTGCTTTTCCGTTGTATGCCCTGGCGGCATCAGGAGATGTTAATGTTACATTTCTTTTGTACACGGTTAACTCACCGGCATTCAGTGTTACATTCCGGAATGCGGGTGTTACATCCTTACCGGATGCATTTTTAATCGTGTACGTTGCAATATTGTTGGCAACATTTCCTACATCCGTGATCGCGGAATCGCCTGTCATCACTGCTGTCACGGAATATCCTGCAGGCAGACCTGTCCAACTTACATCAGAAGCGGTCAGCGGTGCAGCATCGTACACCTTTTCCGCAGTAGGCGCCGTAACCGTAACAGGGTTATCTAATACATATTTTCCGTAATAATCTTTATCTGAATTGATAATACCGTTACCGGCAAAATCTACTTTATTGCCGGCTGCGTCATACCAGCCGTCAAATACATAGGACAATCCATCCACCGTCACTTTAGTCTTCATGGAAGGAGTCTTAATATTGTTTTCTGCAGTGCCCTTGTTAACGATACCCGTACGGCCTGCATCCAGTGTATACTCGGACGCACCTGCCTCCAGAACCCAGAATTTTACATTGCAGTATGCATCATCCCTGATTGTTACAATACCGTCACAATGAAAGGTGGGAGGCTTGGTACCGTTAAAAGATTTATCTACTTCATACAAATCCGGATGAACTACCTTTTTCCCCTGGTCACCGATTACAATATAATTTACACCATAAGATACGATGGTACGGGTCCATATCGTATTGTAGGTTCCGGACTGCGTACCCGTGGGATCATAAGTATACAGCTTTCCATTAAACCATATAGGCAGATAAGAATCGTACGCGGGCGCTTGGATTATATGGCCGTCCTTATCAAGAATAGTCCCTCTTGCATATGAAGTCGCATCACCCAGTTCTCTTCCCGGAGCATTGGTGATTGCGCCCACACCCATGGCATTCCATTTATTTGTGTCAAAGGTAGACCCTGCCACATCGCTTTCCAGCATACCGGGTAGCAGAGTATAAAAATATGCAGGATATGCTGCTCCGTCACTTTGTGCGTTGGATTCCACCGTCCATTTGGCATCCGTACCCGGTATTCCTCCCCAGGTCACCACCAGTACCACTGCCAAAATAAATGCAACTGCTCTCTTCAAACTGTTTCTCATTCTTTTTCTCCTCATTGCAAATATGCCCTTTATCGCCCTCGTACTAAAGTACTATAAGTATTTCGATTATATAAGAGCACGCTTTTTTTTAAAACGGCTCATATTTTTGCAAAAAATATCAAATTTTTTCTTAAAATGTAAAAGTGGTTTTTCTACACATTCTGTGATATATTTATTTTTAAGAAATATGTTTATAACGGAGGGACTTTTTATGAAACTCTTTAAAATATTAAAAACCATCCAATTACTCCTGTTTGCTGCCACAGCCGGCGTTGCTCTGTATATCATTTTCGGCAATGAGAAACTTTACCATATGATCGGTTCCAATGCTGATGTACGGCTCCTCAGTATCATATTGTGGCTTGTCCTGATACTTTCCTTTGTCTTTCTACTTCTGGATTTCAGCGGATTCCACAAACTGAAACAGGAATTCTATACCATGAGCCATGCCCGCTATTCCGACCCGGTATCAGGTATTGCCAATCGGTACAGCTGCGATGTTTTAATTGAAAAATATACAGACCGGCCTTTGCCGGAAGATATGGGTTGCATTATGTTTGAATTAACTAATATTACAGATATTAACCGCAGTCACGGTCATGCTGCGGGCAACCGTCTGATTCGCGATTTTTCCCACATCTTAACCCGTACCTCCGTGGATTTATGCTTTGTGGGACGAAACGGCGGCAACAAATTCCTAGCGATTTTTGAAAACAGTTCTCCCACGGAAATGAACCTTCTTTTGGATAGAGTAGCGCATAAGATGGAGCAATACAACGAAAACACTGACCATGAAACGGCGCTTTACCAATACGGTCTTTCATACAATGCCCAAGACCATGCAGCTTCCCTGACGGAGCTGATTGCCCTGGCAAACAGCCGTATCACATCTGCAAATCAAGAATCATAACGGAAAGAAGATGTTACTATATGTCTAATTTGGATTACGGGTATCTGGCCAAATTAGTAGTTGAGGCCCAGGAAGGCAACAAAGATGCCTTTGCCGAGCTATATGCCGCTACTTATCAGAAACTATATGCCTTTGCACTGAAATACCTGCACGACACCTATCTGGCTCAGGATGCCCTGCAGGAAACATATATACTGGTGCTAAAGAACCTTGGGACTCTTAGGGAGCCCACTCTCTTTATCTCCTGGCTGAATCAGATTTGCTTCAGAATCTGCTTTAATATGCAACAAAAAAACCATCGCTTTACAGATAACATTCTGCAATTTAACGATGGCATCATAGACAATCTGCACACAGAGAAGACAACGCCCGAAGAACACTTCGTGGATGACGAACAGAACCGCTTTTTGATTAAGCAGGTACTGGAACTTCCTTTTTCGGAGTCCCAGGCCATCATTCTCAGATACTATGACAATCTGAAAATCGACGAAATCGCAAGCTTTATGAATATTAGTAAGAGTACTGTAAAGCGCCATATAAGCAGCGGTCTTGCCCGGTTAAAAAAACATTTTGAACAATACGGTTAGGAGGTGCATATATTCATGAAACTACATAAGACAAATCTCCATAGTGACGCCCTCCTGGACCCTACCCTTGCAGACCGGATGCTTCAGAATGTTTTCACTGCCTGCGGTGATGAAACCAACTCTGTTCCGCTGGAAATTCTCACCTCCTGCGCCAACTACCGAAAAGAAGGTTTCAGATTGCAAAAATACCTGCTGATTGCTATAATTATATTGTTTTTATTGCTCCCCCTTTGGTTTATTTCACCCAAAATAAACATTGTGGAAAATGCTGTTCCGGAATACCCGTCCATCTGTATGATTCAGGTTGAAAGCCTGCTGCCCGTACAGAATATCAGGGCCGTACTGAATGGTAAACCCTTATACGTAACCCGTAAGGATTCTTCCACATATTATATTAATGCAGGAACAGATGGTGAACTGACGGTTACCGTCATTCTCTCTAACAGGCAATATACAACCGAAACTATAAAGATTATCTCTTCCGTAAATTGATAATCCATAGGAAAGGAGGCTTCGCCCATGAACAGAAACAGAACCTTGGTTTATGTCATTCTGTCTTTGTGCTTTGCCGCCTTTTTTTTAACCGGCTGTGCCATTTCCGATACTGTATCGGAAAGTTCAACACGCCGGACCGTGACCGAATTTTTGATACCGGAAGCCTCGGGCGAAATCCTATACGGCAATGAACTGGCATCCATTGATGCATCCAATCTTTCAGAAGGTTATCTGATGATTTGCTACCATGGAGAAGCAACGAAAGCCAAGCTCCGTATCACCACTCCTTCCGGAACTGTTTATACATACACCATGTCGGGAAAAGATTTTGAAACCTTCCCTCTTTCCGGAGGCAACGGCACCTATCATATCGACATCTACGAAAATGCCTGGGATGACATGTACGGTCTGGTTTATTCCACGGATATAGACGCTGAAATCGACGACGAATTCAAACCCTTTCTGTATCCCAACCAATACTCAAGGTACACCCGGGACAGCCATGTAACCGCACTTGGCACGGAACTGTCCGATGCTTCAACCGGGGACCTGGATTATGTTAAAAATGTGTACGAATATATCATCCAAAATGTCAGTTATGACACTCTGCTGGCCGAATCTTTGCCCACAGACTATGTGCCTGATGTAGACAGGACTCTGCTTTCCGGCAAGGGCATCTGCTTTGACTATGCGGCGTTAATGACTGCCCTTCTCCGCTCCCAGGGGATTCCTACCCGTCTGGAGGTAGGCTATTCCGGCACTGCATACCATGCCTGGATCAGCGTTTATCTGGAAGAGGAAGGTTGGATTCATCAAATCATACTATTTGACGGCAAAACCTGGTCCCTGATGGATCCCACTTATGCCGCCAACAACAATAGCAAGGTCACCACGGATTACATCGGAGACGGAACTAATTACCTGGTGAAATACAGCTATTGATTCCCTTTACAACAGAGGTTTACTACTATGGACAAGACAACAAGGAAACAAACATTACTAACCCCTGCAGAGACTTCCCTCTTTTGCGGTCAGATTGCACTGATATTAAAATCAGGCATTTCTTCCCTGGAGGGTATTTCCGTTATGCTGGAAGATTCGGAAGCACCTGAGGAAATATCTTTTTTAAGCAGTATATATGAAAAGCTCCTTGAAACAGGCAACTTCACTAAGGCTCTTACCGGAACGGGCCGCTTCCCCCGCTATATGCTGCAGATGACTGACATCGGGGAGCAGACCGGCACCCTGGACGAGGTTATGGAGCATCTCAGTTCCTATTATGAACGTGAAGATTCCATTGCCCGCAGTCTGCGCAATGCCCTGACCTATCCGCTGATTATGTCTGCCATGATGATAGTGGTACTGACAGTTCTGCTGGTAAAGGTCATGCCTATTTTCAACCAGGTATTTATTCAGCTGGGTACTGAGATGACCGGTTTGTCCGGAGCCCTTTTGCACATAGGTGAACTGATTAACCGATACTCTCTGCTACTCATCCTGCTGGTATGTGCTGTTATCGGCATCATCCTGTTTTGTTCACGTACTGCGGCGGGTCAAAAACTTTTCTTACGTTTATGCTACAAGCTGCCACTTTTCCGGCAGTTATATGCCCATACCGCTTCCTGCCGTTTTGCAGGCGGCATGGCGCTTACATTGGGAAGCGGACTGGATACCCATCAAAGCCTTCAGTTAGCGGCCTCTTTAAACGAAGACCCTGTTTTCAGTAAAAAGCTGGACTGTTGCTTCCGGGAAATGGCAGAAGGCAATGATCTATATCATGCCATTCATACTGCAGGTATTTTTTCCGGTGTTTATACCCGCATGGCTTCCCTGGGCGAAAAGACCGGTACCATGGACCATGTAATGGAACGCATTGCCGGATTGTACAGAGATGATGTGGACGAGCGCATCAATAATCTGCTGGCTCTTTTAGAACCCACACTGGTGATTCTGCTTTCCTTACTGGTAGGCATTATCCTGTTATCCGTTATGTTGCCTCTCATCGGCATTATGTCTGCAATTTAGCGAGGGCTGCTTTATGAATAAAATAAGTAAAAAGAAATGGACCGATACCCCACTGGCAGGAACCGTCATATGCTTTATTTGCATAATCACTATATTTTACATAGGTTTTCATACTTTGGAACGCGGCAGTTTTGCCCACCGCAGAGACAATCTTGAACTGGCGGTAAACAGAAATATTGTCCGGTACTATGCCACCTACGGATATTATCCTGAGGATATTTCCCGGCTGACCGGGGATTATGGTCTGCTTTACGATGAACGCGAATTTTATATTGATTACCGTATGCTGGGAGACAATATATATCCCGATGTAACCGTTATTTTGAAGGAGCAATGACTCATGGGCAAAAATCACAGCCGCACACATACCATAGATATGCTTTTTCCGATGATGGTATTTTTTATTTTTACCATCTGTTCCGTAGTGGTCATACTTCTGGCCACCGGAATATATAAATCCACCACCCGGGCTTCTTCCCTAAACAATACTTCAGCCACGGCTCTGGCGTATATTACTGAAAAAGTACACCAAAACGATAGGGACGGCTGCATTGACCTTGGTATTTGGGACAACTGTCCGGCTCTGGTTATAACCCACGACGGGAAACTGGCCGGCTACACCACATATATCTACATTTATGACAGCCAACTAAAAGAACTACTTATAAATAATCAAGCAAGTGCCGATGCCACCGCCGGCAGTACCATTCTCCGGCTCTCGGATATGCAACTGACAGAAGTATCTGACAATCTCCTGCAGATATCCGTTACGGACACGGAGGGTCACCGTACTTCCACTCTGGTAGGACTCCACGGCACACAAGGGAGGTAATGTCCCATGTCACGTACAAACAGAGCCCGCTCCTCCGGTCTGTTCCTGCTGGAGCTGATTGTGGCCATACTTTTTTTTGCTTTGGCAAGTGCCATATGTGTACAAATATTTGTAAAGGCACACTTTCTCAGCAGGGACGCCGCCATGCTTCAAACTGCAGTACACCAATGCACAGGCATAGCCGAACTGATTACCGTTTCACAGGATTCTGATGTTATGGTACAGACACTCCTGAGTCTTTATCCTGATACACAGCAACAGCCTGACGGAAGCATTCAGATATACTTTGATTCTGAAATGTGCCCCAGCACTGCTGAAAAAGGTGCTTACCTTTTAACACTTCAGCCCAATGAACAGGAGCATATGCTTACGGTGGATCTGCAAATGAACCGGCTCTCGGACAACAGTTCCCTGTACACCCAGCAGATTCTCCATCACATACCCCGGGAGGTATCCTTTGAAAACGCAACAAACTAAATCCACTTTTATGAGTCCCGGCGCCGCTTCCCTGCTGACGGTTTTCATCGTCCTATGTATAGCGGTATTTGCCACCCTCACATTATCCGGTGCCAAGCGGGATTATACTTACAGTCAACAGACAGCGGCCGGAAGGATGGCATATTACGAGGCCTGCAACCTGTCCGAATCTGTTTTACATGAGCTGGACTCCCTATTTGCAGCAGCTGCTGCCCGGTCAGAACACCGGTCCGGCTTTTTTACCAATGTCATGGAGGCACTACCCGACAAATGCATGGAGGTCACCATCAAACAGGACCTGACCCAAGACGCACCCTGCCTCACATGGCAGATACCCATTGACGAAAACAGGGCTCTGCACACATCCATTACTCTGCAATGGCCCTATGACCATACGCAACCTTCGGGTTATTATACCGTTAACACATGGCAAACAATCATTATCAATAAATAGATGAAAGGAGATTTTATGGACATTCAATCCATTCTGAATCAGGCTGTAACCAACAAATCTTCCGACCTGTTTATCCTGGCCGGTCTGCCGGTTTCCATCCGTAAAAGCGGCATGATACACCAATTCGAAGCAGAACCCTTAACGCCCCTTCTCACAGAGACACTGGTTCGCGAGATATACACTCTTGCAGGAAGGGATATTCATATGCTGGAACGCACAGGCGATGATGATTTCGCCTTTGCCATCCCGGGGCTGTCCCGTTTCAGGGTCAGTTCCTACAAACAGAGAGGTACCTATTCTGCGGTTATCCGTATCATTACCTTTACCCTGCCGGACCCGGCGGAGCTTCATATCCCAGAACAAATCATCCGGCTGGGTGAGCAAAAGCGTGGTATGGTACTGATTACCGGAGCGGCAGGCAGCGGTAAATCCACCACCCTGGCATGTATTATCGACCGCATTAATAAAACCTGCAAAAAACACATTATCACCCTGGAAGACCCTTTGGAATATCTTCACAAACACGAAAAAAGTATTGTCAGTCAGCGTGAAATCAATGTGGATACGGAAAATTATGTTACTGCCCTCCGTGCAGCACTCCGCCAAAGCCCCGATGTGGTTTTACTGGGTGAGATGCGCGATTATGAAACCATTAGCATAGCCATGACCGCTGCCGAGACGGGACATCTGCTCCTGTCCACACTGCACACCATCGGTGCAGCCAATACCATTGACCGTATCATTGATATTTTCCCTGCAGCAGAACAACGACAGATCGCGGCACAGTTATCCATGGTTCTCAGCGCCGTAGTATCCCAGCAGCTGGTGCCCACACTGGACGGTCGGATGATACCGGTATTTGAAATCATGGTGGTCACTCCCGCCATCCGGAATATTATCCGTGAAAACAAAATCCCCCAGCTGGACGGTCTGCTGTACTCTTCTAACAGCGATACCCTTATGTCCATGGATGTAAATCTGCTGCAACTATACCGGGATAATGTAATCAGCAAAGAAACTGCCCTGACCTATGCAGCTAATCCGGA
>JAFXEW010000008.1 GCA_017513625.1 Lachnospiraceae bacterium
TTTAACACATTCATTTTCAAGTGATTTCTAAGTGTTCTTGTTGTTAATCCTGTCATCATTGCTACTTCATTAAGTGTATAATATTTTTCCATTGTATGCTCTCCAATCTGTATTTTTAGCTAAGCTTAACTTAATTAAAGTATACCTTATACACTTATATTGATACAATTTGAAATAGGTCATCTTTTTCCTATCCACTTTTAACAGAAAATTCAAGTTTATCAAACCGAATCTTGCCCATACAATTGAACTGCGCTCAATTGTCAGCCCTCGCTCCAAAGAGCTCATTTCTAAGTTATCTCTCTATATATTTGGTCATTTCTAAACTCTTTGAAAGTCCAAAGTTTATACAAAACGTATCTCTAATATATTACTTAAAACGCCTTAGGCGCTCCACCAATAACGGAAGTGCTGTGTCAGTCCAAAAATCTCCACATATTTGCCCACTGGACATACCGCCATATGCATATTTAGATAAAAATATATGACAATCTCTTGTTAATGGAGTTCCTGTAAGTCTTTCAAAAACTTCTTCAAATTCCTTCACAAAATCTTCTAACGATATTGTTACCGGCACTGTAGAAAATTCTTTCTTCATCTCTTCCCACAAATAAGGGTCTCCACGAAATCCCCATTGTTTTGGTTGCTCTTCAAAAATTTCTGAAACAAAAACTGAAGTATTTTTTATATCCTCCATAGACACCTCCTAAACGTAAAATATAGAGAGGGATTGAATGCCGATGGGAATTACTTCATGTGCGGTAGAGCAAAGTTTCTCATCGTAAGGCAGCCCTGACTTCATAAGGTATTCTATCTGTATATTTTACCACTATTTCCCATCCTGTTCAATGCTCCGGTGGGACTGTCAGGGGGGCTTGTTTATAATGGATATACGTAAGGAGTTTAAATCGTACAGTTGAGAAACCTACTGTTTCGTGGTACATTATTTATAGTATCAATTTACAAGAGAGGGATTGTGTATGTATTGTGATAATAAGATATGGGTGGGCACTTCAGGTGCTGAAAAAGTATATATTTATCCTAAGATGGCTAATCGTCATGGTTTGATTGCAGGAGCAACGGGAACCGGTAAGACCATTACTTTAAAGGTGCTGGCGGAATCCTTTAGCAATCTGGGAGTACCTGTTTTTATGGCGGATGTGAAGGGAGACCTGGCGGGTATGTGCAGACCGGGACAGGCTACGGATGCGCTAAACAGCCGGATAGAAGCCATGAATCTGCGGGAAAGCGGCTTTGGGTTTGATTCATATCCCACTAATTATTGGGACATCTACGGTGAGGGCGGCATGCGGCTTCGTACTACCGTGTCTGAGATGGGCCCCCTGCTGCTTAGTCGTATTATGAATTTGTCAGATATCCAGACAGATATCATGACAATACTATTTAAAATCGCAGATGATGAGGGACTGCTGCTTCTGGATATCAAGGATTTGCGGGCACTGATCAGTTACATATCAGAGAATGCAAAGGATTATGAATATATTTACGGCAAGATGTCAGGACAGAGTCTGGGGGCTATTATGCGTGCCGTGATTGCTTTGGAGGCAGAAGGCGGAGAAATCTTTTTCGGGGAGCCTGCACTTTCCGTGCGGGACTGGCTTTGCAAGGATTACAGCGGTAAGGGTATCATCCAGCTCCTTGACTGCCGTAAGCTGATTTTGAATCCTACTCTTTATTCCACCTTTTTACTGTGGCTGATGTCGGAACTGTTTGAAAATCTGCCGGAAGTAGGAGATGTGGATAAGCCCAAGATGGTATTTTTCTTTGATGAGGCCCATATGCTGTTTGATTCGGCCTCCAAGACACTTTTGGAAAAAATCGGTCAGGTGGTGAAGCTGATCCGTTCCAAGGGAGTGGGTATCTATTTCATTACCCAGAATCCCAGAGACATCCCCGACGAGATACTGGCACAGCTGGGTAACAAGGTCCAGCATGCCCTTCGGGCTTATACCCCTGCAGAGCAGAAGGCGGCCAAGGCTGCGGCCCAGTCCTTCCGTGTGAATGAGGAGTTTGACACCTATGAGGTGCTGACTACTCTGGGAACCGGTCAGGCCATTGTGTCTGTGCTGGATGAAGAGGGTATCCCCACCGTGGTGAAGAAGTGCGACATCCTGCCGCCCCAGAGTCAGATGGGAGCATTGGATGATGCTGTCCGTAAGGATTTGATAGAGAGCAATGTACTGCATGTGCGTTATGAGCAGACAGTGGACAGAGAGTCCGCATATGAGCTGCTGGAAAAGAGAATCCTTTCAGAGACGGAGGCTGCCCGTTTGGAAAAAGAGGCGGCCGATGCGGAAAAGCAGAGTCAGAAAGATCAGGCATTGGCAGAAAAGCAAAGAGCCAGAGAAGAGGCGGCAGCCCTGAGAGAGGCACAAAAGAAGGAGCAGGCTAAGGAACGCCAGAAGCAGAAAATGGTAAAAAGTGTAGCTAACAGTGCGGGCGGAACCATTGGCCGGGAGCTTGGTAATACCATCGGCGCATCCATCGGCGGCAAGTTCGGCAAGAGGCTGGGCGGCAATGTGGGCGCGGCTCTGGGAAGAGGTATTATCGGTACCTTATTTAAATCATAAATGTATTTGATGTTTCTTTAAGGGAAAGCTTAAGGATTTATTAAAAATAGCATGAAAAGGCACTTTTCGCCATTTTGTGCTATTTTTTTGCGGTTTTTATGATATACTGAAAAGGCAGCAAAAAAGTAGAACAGATGGGGTATATATGTCAGAGAGAAACGAAAAGAAAATTATTATAGATCCTACAAGGGCCCGTAACGGAGAAGGGGCGCAGGAAAGCGGCTCCCGGCCCGACGGCGGACAGGAACATCGGGACCGCGCCATGGAAAAAGCCATGGAGGCTCTGAGGAACTCCACCGCAGATGAAAAAGAGTTTGTGGGGAATCGGTCATTTTCTGAAGAGGACGAGGAAGAAGATTTCCGCTATGAAAGAATTGGCGGCGAAAGAAGAAGTCGTGGTGAATATCAAGCGGAGGCACCCGTTTCCAAGGGGAAGAAAGGCAAAACAATTGCCATCATAATCATAGCATGTATCCTGCTTGCAGGATTTATCGGTTACAGCGGTGTGGCACTCTATTATCAGAGTTGCTTTATGCCGGGCACCTATATTAACAATATGGACTGTGGCGGAATGGAAGTAGCTCATGTGGCGTCTTTAATCAGTGAGAGGGAGCTTGGAGACTATACCCTGGATATCTACGGCAAGGATCCTTCCGGTCAGGTGACCTGCATCGGGCAGATTACACGGAAAGATATCGGTATGGAGTTAAAGGATGATGTGATACAGGTGCAGAAGCACTTTGACAGTCAGAATCCTTTTTTATGGATTGAAAGTCTGGGCGGACATGAGGTGCGCCATGAACTGGATACGGCAGTGGTTTTTGACGAGGAAAAGGTGGATAAGCTGCTGGCGGCATTGCACTTGGAGGAAAGTGTTGAAAAGGTAGTGCCCAGGGATGCATACCTCAGTGAATATTCTGCAGAAACAGGCCGGTATGAAATCATCCCGGAGGTGCAGGGAAACACTCCGGATATGGAAAAAGTGGCTGAAGTGGTAAAGCAGGCCCTGTATAACAGGGAATCTTCCGTGAATCTGGAAGAACAGGCCTGTTATGAATTGCCGGAAGTAACCGCAGAGGACAGGGATCTGGTAAAACTGCAGGAGACTTTAAACAGGTGGCTGGGTACTTCTGTTACTTACGACTGGAACAGCAGGGAAGTGCTGCTGGATAAGGCCCTTTTGGCAGACTGGATATCCGTGGAAGATGAAGAGGCGGTATTGGATGAAGAGGCGGTTAGAGCCTTTGTAGCAGATAATGCAGGTAAATATGATACCTACGGTAAAAACAGAAAGTTTGTTACCACGCTTGGCACAGAACTGACACTTCCGTCAGGTGCTTTTGGGTGGAAAACAGATATAGAGAAAGAAACTGCAGCATTAATCGGGCTGATTAAGGACGGTGCAGTTACGGAACGGGAGCCTGAGTATTCCAGTAAGGCGCCTTGGAAGGGTGTGAATGATATCGGAAACACTTATGTGGAGATTGATTTGACCTACCAGCATTTGTATTTGTACCAAAAAGGGCAACTGGTGCTGGAGACGGATTTTGTATCCGGCATGATGACCAGGAGCGACTGTATATCTCCCCAGGGTGTATTCCGTGTGACTTACAAGACCACCAATGCAACCTTGCGTGGTGGTGATTATGAGCAGTTTGTATACTATTGGATGCCCTTTCATGGTAATTTCGGTATGCATGATGCCACCTGGCGAACGGAGTTTGGCGGTGATATATACTTGACGGACCAGGGGTCTCACGGATGTATTAATTTGCCCCTTGATAAGGCAGAGCAGATATATCATGCGGTTTATGCAGGACATCCCGTAATTTGTTATTACTATTAATGACACGCATGTCACAAAGGAGAAAAATGGCGGATTTGTTTTCACTTTTAACTGAATATGGGGACAGTGACAGCTATCCGTATCATATGCCCGGTCATAAGGGCCGGCGCGTGGGAATGCTGCCTGAGGCATTGGCTAAGGGTGACATTACGGAGATTGACGGTTTTGACAATCTGCATCAGCCGGAAGGAATCCTTCTGGAGATTCAGAAGCAGGCCGCAGCTCTTTATGGCGCAGAGGAAAGTTTTTTGCTGGTAAACGGCAGTACCTGCGGCATTCTCAGTGCGATAAGTGCGACAGTGTCTGAGGGCGGCCGTATCCTGATGGCCAGAAACGGTCACAAGTCCGCTTATCACGGTGCCTATTTAAGAGGGTTGGATATTGTATATTTATATCCTAAGTTGCAGGATAAATTACCCATATATGAGGACATTTCGGCCCGGGATGTAAGGGAGGCACTGGAACGGGAGCAGGATATTGAGGCGGTGCTTGTGGTTTCTCCTACTTACGAAGGCCGGATTTCTGATATCCGTGAAATTGCGCGTGTCACACATGAAAAAGGGATTCCCCTGATTGTGGATGAAGCCCATGGCGCACATCTGGGATTTCACCATTCCTTTGCAGAAAACAGTAACCGCCTGGGGGCGGACCTGGTGATACACAGTGTGCATAAAACCCTGCCGGCTATGACACAGACGGCATTACTTCATGTAAACGGTACTTTGATTGACAGGGACAGGCTGAAAAGATTTCTGCGGATTTACCAAAGCAGCAGTCCATCCTATATACTGATGGCAAGTATTGCCAATGCCCTGGACCTGGTGGCCCGGGACGGCGAAAGGCTTTTTGGTACTTTTGCGGAGCATTATGATGCCATGGTCGGCACTCTTGCAGAGGCGGATATTGTGAAAAGCTTTTACGGTCCGGAGGCGGGCAGCACAGGTGAAGACGGGGAAGTGAGTCGGTACTTTAAGCAGGACAGAGGCAAGCTGGTACTATATTGTGAACCTGTGTATAAAGATAGTACCGGAAAAGAGCATAAAGGCTTGTCTGGACAGGCTTTATATAATATACTGAAAGATGACTATCACCTTAATTTGGAGATGGCAACGGGTAGTTATTGTCTGGCCATGTTTACGGTAGGTGATACCCGGGAGGCATATGACCGGATGATGGCAGCAGTGCTGGATTTAAACCACAGGCTGAGGGCTGGAGAAGAGTTCCTTAGAGCGGGGGGAATATCCGGGTGTGCGGAAGATGTAATCAACGGTACAGGAGAAGCAGAGACCGGCTATATGGCCGGCCGCACGGGAGAGTATGGCATCGGGGAGGCCGATCATATGTGTGCCGGAGCAGAATTGTACCGTATGAAGCGAGATAATGAGGCGCTTAGCCTGCGTGAAGCTTGGGATGCACCGGGAGAAGAAGTGCCATTGGAGTATGCAGTGGGCAGAAGAAGCAGGGAGTTTATCAATCTCTACCCGCCGGGAGCACCGTTACTGGTGCCCGGGGAAATGATTACGGAAGAAATGGCAGCATTTATCAGATTTTGCTTGAAGGAGAAGCTGAATCTGCAGGGAACGGACACTAAAAATGGGGTGACATTAGTGTCAGTAATTAAAAATGACTTCCGCTGACAGGCAGAGAAGGAAAGAGGTTAAAATGGGAAAGATAATATGTCTGATGGGCAAGAGCTCCACGGGCAAGGATACCATATTTAAGGAACTGCTGAAGGAGAATCCCTTTGGCCTGAAAACCATAGTTCCCTATACTACCAGACCTATTCGTGAGGGGGAAAGGGACGGTGTGGAATATTTCTTCGTGGATGAGGACCGTTACCTTGCATTAGAAGCTGAGGGTAAGGTTATCGAAGGCCGCAGCTATAATACTTTTCACGGAGTGTGGAGATATTTCACCGTGGATGACGGTCAAATTAATCTGGAGACGGATAATTATATCCTAATCGGTACTTTGGAGGCCTACGAGGGTCTGAAAAATTATTTTGGACAGGACAAGATGCTGCCGGTTATGATAGAATTAGATGACGGGATACGTTTGGAGCGTGCCCTGGGCCGGGAACGGAAGCAGGCGCAGCCTAAATATGAGGAGATGTGCCGCAGGTTTTTGGCTGACAGTGAGGATTTCAGCGAGGAAAGGGTTAGAGAAGCAGGAGTGGACAGGAGTTTCCGGAATGATGAATTGGAACGCTGTCTGCAGGAAATACATCAATATCTGGAGCAAATGCTTTAGGTAGCAGAGGAAGGAGTGTGAACAGATGGACATCAAGGTAAATCAGACCATGCCCACAGCCCAGGTGCAGACGCCCCAGCAGGCAGTAAGCAGTGACAATACATTTAAATTCACACTTGCATCCCACATCGAGGAAGCGGAGCTACAGACCAGATTACAGAACCTGATGGCAGAGATTACCATCGAAGGTGAAAAGCTGGCCAAGAGGCGTGATGTGCGGGATATGAAGCACTACAGAGGACTGGTAAAGAGCTTTTTAAATGAGATTGTCACCAGGTCCCACAGTTTTGCCAGAGAGAATTCCCTGGATAGAAGAGGTCGTCACAGAGTATACGGCATTATCCGTCTGGTGGATGAAAATCTGGATTTGCTGGCTCAGGAACTGATGAAGGACGAAAAGGACAATCTGGCGATTTTGGCCAGAATCGGAGAAATCCGTGGCCTTTTGCTTGATATTTTTACCTGATATACAATGGAAGCGTAGTTGTTTGGTACAAAGGAGGAGCGTATGGCAGGTTTTGGTGATATTATTGGACAGGAACAGATTAAAGAGCATCTGCAGAATGCGATTACGACCGGAAAGGTGTCCCATGCCTACATCATAAACGGTGAAAAATCATCCGGTAAGGAGTTTATTGCCCGGATATTTGCTATGGCATTACAATGCGAAAGCAGGGACGGGGCAGAGCCTTGCGGAGAGTGTCATTCCTGTAAGCAGGCCCTTTCGGACAATCAGCCGGATATTATCAAGGTGATTCATGAAAAACCCAATACCATCAGTGTGGATGACATCCGCAGCCAGATTAACAATGATGTGGTGATTAAGCCCTATAGCAGTAAATATAAGGTATATATCATAAATGAAGCGGAAAAGATGAACACCCAGGCGCAGAATGCTATTTTGAAGACTCTGGAGGAGCCTCCCGAGTATGCGGTTATCATGCTGTTAACTGCTAACATTAATGCACTTCTTCCTACGGTACTCAGTCGCTGTGTTGTTTTGAATATGAAGCCCGTTGCAGACGAGGTGATGAAAAAGTACCTTATGGAGGAGATTCGTATACCGGATTATAAGGCATCCGTATGTGCTTCTTTTGCAAGAGGTAATGTGGGTAAAGCCAGGGCATTGGCTACCAGCGAAGAGTTTGACAATATTAAAAATGAGGCTGTTTCTTTCCTGAAATATGTGCAGGAGATGGAGCTTCATGAGATGATAAGTGCCATCAAAAAAATAAATGATTATAAAATGGACCCTGCGGAATATATGGATATCATTATGATCTGGTATCGGGATGTGCTTTTGTTTAAGGCTACAAGTGATGCCAATCAGTTGATTTTCCGTGATGAGATACAGGAGATCGCCAAGGTGGCCAGACGTTCCAGCTATGAAGGCCTGGAAAATGTGATGAAGGCTTTGGACAAGGCTAAGGCAAGGCTGAATGCCAATGTGAATTTTGAATTAACCATGGAGCTTTTAATGCTCGAAATAAAGGAAAATGGTTGAAAGTGAGGTTTATAGATGATTAAGGTAATAGGTGTTAGATTTCGTGATGCGGGCAAGATTTATTTTTTTGATCCACTGAAGTTTGAGATTCAAAAGGGTGACAATGTAATCGTGGAAACCGCCCGGGGTATTGAATTCGGTACCGTTGTATCCGGAATCAGAGAAGTGGAGGATGACAAGGTAATCCAGCCCCTGAAGCCGGTGCTGCGTATCGCTACCGAAAGAGATAAGGAGCAGGAGGCTGAAAATAAAGTAAAGGAAAAAGAAGCATTCCGGATTTGTTTGGAAAAAATCCAGAAGCATAATCTGGAAATGAAGCTGATAGATGCAGAGTATACCTTTGATAATAATAAAGTGCTTTTTTACTTTACTGCTGACGGTCGTATTGATTTCCGTGAGCTGGTAAAGGATCTGGCGGCGATTTTTAAGACCAGAATTGAGCTGCGCCAGATAGGTGTGAGAGATGAGACCAAAATCATGGGAGGTATTGGTATTTGCGGACGCCCTCTTTGCTGTAAGAGCTATCTGTCCGACTTCCTGCCGGTGTCCATTAAGATGGCAAAGGAGCAGAATCTGTCCCTGAACCCCACTAAAATATCCGGTGTGTGCGGCAGACTGATGTGCTGTCTGAAGCATGAACAGGATACTTACGAGGAACTGAACCGCAGACTGCCGGGTATCGGTGATTTCGTAACCTGTGATGACGGTGCCAAGGGAGAGGTACAGAGCGTAAATGTTCTGAGACAGCTGGTTAAGGTATTGGTGGATGTGTATGATGAAAAAGAAATCCGTGAATACGAAGTAAGCAGACTGCGCTTCAAGAGAAAGCACGGACGCAAGGAAAAGCTGGAGCTCTCCAAGGAAGAGATGAAAGAGTTGGAGCGTTTGGAGAAGCAGGAAAAGCAGGAAATGCAGGAAGGAAAACTAAAGCACAATGGGAATCGATCTGAAAGAGAATGAGAGACTGGATGATTTGCAGCGTAACGGCTACAGAATCATCCAGAATCCTGAGAAATTCTGTTTCGGTATGGATGCAGTGCTTTTGTCCGGATTTGCGCGGGCAAGGGAAACAGATAAGGTATTGGACATGGGGACCGGAACAGGAATTATTCCTTTATTGATGGAGGCAAAGTATAAGCCTGACCATCTGTGGGCGCTGGAGATTCAGGAGGAAAGCGCAGACATGGCCAGACGCAGTGTGGCGTTAAATGACCTGTCCCATAAGATTGATGTTATAACAGGTGATATTAAGGAGGCAGACAAATATTTTGAGTCTGCTTTCTTCGATTGTATTACCTGTAATCCACCCTATATGATAGGGCAGCACGGACTGACCAATCCGGATGCACCCAAGGCCATTGCAAGGCATGAAATATTGTGTACATTGGAAGATGTCATCGAACAGGCTGCCAGGCTGCTAAAGCCCGGCGGACATTTCTATATGGTGCACAGACCATTCCGATTGGCTGAAATTATGACAAGGCTGTCACAATACAGGCTTGAGCCGAAGAGGATGCAGCTGGTGTATCCCTATGTAGATAAGGAGCCCAATATGGTGCTGCTGGAGGCGGTAAGGGGAGGAAAACCCCGTATGACGGTGGAAAAACCCCTGATAGTATATCAGAGTCCCGGTGTATACATGCCGGAGATATATGATATTTACGGTTACTGAGACATGGGATTCATGTCCTGTTTCCGGCACTACACCATTTCTGCTGTCAGGTACTTAAAAAACGTCGTTACTTAGCGAGGTCTGGAGTGCATCTTTGATACCCTCACGTATCAAAGATGTGCTTCACGAGCTTAGTAACGCGACGTTTTTTAGGTAGCGAGAGCGTGCCTGACAGCAGAAATGGTGCAGTGCCGGAAGCAGGATAGTACCCTAATCTATAAATATAAAGAGGAAGTAAACGGAAACAGTATTGGGAAAAGGAGAGTTTTAGAAGATGGAGTTAATAACGGATTATCGGGGGGCGCACCTAAAGATGCAGCAGGTGCTGGCAGAGGTGCAGAAAGTGGTGCGTGGTAAGGATGACTGTGTGGAAAAGGTATTGGCTGCTATACTGGCAAAAGGGCATATTTTGTTGGAAGATGTCCCGGGAGTGGGTAAGACTACCCTGGCGGTGGCATTTTCAAAGGTATTTAACCTGAACAACCAGAGAGTACAGTTCACACCGGATGTACAGCCTTCGGATTTGCTGGGATTTTCCATGTATAGCAAGGAAACCGGCTCTTTTACATATAAGCCGGGGCCTGTACTTTGTAATATTTTTCTGGCAGATGAGATCAACCGTACTTCACCCAAGACCCAGTCTGCACTGTTGGAGGTAATGGAGGAATGTATGGTTACGGTGGATGGCTTCAGTCATAAGGTACCGGACCCTTTTATCGTTATCGCTACTCAGAATCCCAAGGGAAGTGCGGGTACCCAGTTGTTGCCGGAGGCGCAGCTGGACCGTTTCATGATAAGCATGAGTATGGGGTATCCGGACGCAGCCAGTGAGATTGAAATCGCTAAAGGGAAAAGTACAAAGGACGGCGATATGACGGTGCAGTGTGTACTGCGGGCAGAGGAACTGCGAAGGCTTCAGGATATGGTAGAGCAGGTATATGTACATGACAATATCTACAAATACATTACCAAGCTGGTGCGTGTGACCAGAGAGAATCCTTATATCGAAATGGGTGTCAGCCCCAGAGGAACCATTTCCTGTACTAAAATGGCTAAAGCAAGGGCTTTTACCAAGGGAAGGAATTATGTGATTCCCCAGGATGTGGCTGATGTATATGTGGACATAGCAAAGCATAGAGTGGTGCTGAATACCAAGGCCAGAGTGGCACATGTAAAGACGGAAGATGTGCTGGGCCAGATACTGGAAGAGATTAATCAGCCCACCACTTACAAAAAGAGGGCAGAGTACGGTGATTAGTTATTTAAAAGCATTGATACTGACCGGCATCATTTATTATGTGGCGGCCATATACGGCAGCCCGGATTTGGCACTCCTTTGTTATGCAGTGCTGATGTTGGCGTTGATTTCGCTGGCGAACGTGCTGTATGACCGGGCATTTACGGAATGTAAATTAAAGGTGCCCATTGCCATGAGCCAGCAAAATATGCGGGTAAAGGTGGAACTGCAGGTGCTTAGAAAAGGCAGGCCTGCATGGGGAAGGACTGTGGCCGAGCTACAGCTGGAAAACCTTTGCCTGGCCTGTAAAAAGACCATCCGGCCTAATGTAAAGAGTGCAGGGAAAGGGGTTTACGAGCTTGTTTTGCGGGACGCGGGCACCTATGAAATCACTATGAAAAAGATACGGATATACGACCGGCTGGGCTTATTTTATCTGACCAAAAAAATGAATGGGCGGGCCCAGGTTACGGTACTTCCGGATTTGTTCCCCGTGAATATCCGTTTGACAGATGCAGTACGCAGTTATATTGGTGATGCTGAAATATATGACAGCATAAAAAGCGGGGATGATGCAGGAGAGATTTTGCAGCTGCGGCCTTTCCGGGATGGTGATAAGTTAAAAAACATTCACTGGAAATTAAGTGCCAAGGCGGATGAGCTGATTGTAAAGGAAAACAGTTTGCCCAAGGCATGCTCCACTGTTTTGCTGTTGGACAGCCGCGCTCCGCTGTCACGGAATTACGGACGAAAAAGAACACGGGGAGATGGTTTTATCAAGGCGGCTGCAGGAATTTCTTTTTCCATGATGGATAAAGAGATACCTCACTTTGTGGCCTGGTACAGCAGAAGTAAACAGGATGTAGTAAGGGTACGTGTAGATAATGAAGAAAGCTTTTACACGTTTTTGTTGTACATGATGCAGGATTTTGACAGGGATAATAAAGGGGACCTGCAGGAGATGTACAAGGATAAATATCACGGAGAGTCCCTGCTGTATTATCTGGTGTTGCACAGGGACATGAAGCTTTATCAGAAGGATGTATTGGTGGCTGAGTTAAGGGAAGATGATTTGGAAAAGTCATTTTCTGAGATGGAGCTGATACTGTAGGATTGCGAGGAATGCCAAAATGGCGTCAGATAAATGGTTTAAATGGAAGGAAAGAGAATCCGGACCGGGAAAAAGCACGGTGGGGGCCCAAGTGGTTTCCTGGTGGCTGCCGGCGGTATGGTTTGCTTTTAATACAAAGTACATATTGGGATTCCTGGTTTTGAGCGGAGAATACCCGGAGAGTTCCTTTGGGCTTCCCATGATGCTTCTGGCATTGGCAGTGGTACTGTGGAGTAAATGCTTTAAGGACAGGGTACAAAAGGGACTTCGCCTTGTGTGCACCGGCGGTGTGGCGGCAGCGGCGACGTTTCTTTTGTATTTGTGCTATGCTGTTCCTGCCCGGAATCTGTCCGGAAACTTCCGCGTGATGATATGGTTATACGCAGAGCATTGGAGAAACAATTTCGGGACCGCACCGGAGTTCACCGCGGATTTTTCCGTATCGGGAGCCGGAGCGCTGTACCTGATGATTCTGGTGATATGGCTGGTGACTCTGGCAGTGGCCCTGAAGCTTGGAAAAAGAAA
>JAFXEW010000077.1 GCA_017513625.1 Lachnospiraceae bacterium
ATATGAATCAATTAAATGTGCCTGCATCGATAGAAGCATGGATTTCCGGAAAGTCCTATGAAGAGGATGACATGGGCATGTCCGGTAATCAGGTGCTGATTTTTAAAGATATGGTATTAAAAATAGAGGACGCCGGGGAGTATACCAGAGAGCAGGTACAGCTGATGCGATGGTTGGAGGGCAAGCTTCCGGTGCCCAGGGTGATTGCTTATGAAGAGGATGGTGGCAAGAGCTACCTTCTGATGTCCAAAATGGAAGGTGAGATGTCCTGCGCCGATTACTATCTGGAGCATCCCTCAGTGCTTATGGAAGCACTGGCTAAGGGACTTAAAATGCTGTGGAAAGTGGATGTGAAAGATTGCCCCTGTGTGAGAGACGTGGACGTGCTTTTAAAAGAAGCCCGCATACAGGTGGAAAATCAGCTGGTGGACGTGGATAATGTGGAGCCTGCTACATTTGGAGAAGGGGGCTTTGAGAGTCCGGCCCATTTGCTGGAATGGCTGGAGAATCATAAGCCCGAATTTGAACCCGTGTTTTCTCACGGAGACTATTGTCTGCCCAATGTGTTTCTGAAGGACGGCAGTTTATCCGGTTTCATCGATTTGGGAAGAGCCGGCATCGGTGATAAATGGAATGATATTGCCCTGTGCTACAGAAGCCTGAAGCACAATTTTGACGGTACATACGGCGGAAAAGTGTACGAAGATTTCAACCCGGACATGCTGTTCGATGCTCTGGGCATTCAGCCGGAGTGGGACAAGATAAAGTATTATATTTTGATGGATGAGTTGTTTTAGAAAGGCTGGTAAGATGGTATTTCAAGATTTGGAACATGTGAAAAAGAAGTTCTCTAAAATATAAAATGTCTGGGGATTGTATTTATAATTTCAAGTAGAAAAAGGAAAACAAAGGATGTAATGACATTGTATTGACAAAAATATCGCAATAATGCTATGCTTGAAAAAGTAGGAGGTATGGCTTATGGATACAAATTTAAATGTTGCAATAGCACCCAAAGATTCAACATTTCAGGTAAGGATAAATTCAGAAATAAAAAAAGCGGTTGAAGATATTTATGCTAAAACCGGTATGACATTAACAGATGCATTTAATACATTTATTCAACAATCATTAAATGTTGAAGGTCTCCCTTTTATTGTTACGAAAAATAGCAAGGAAGCTTTGAGAGAACAGGCAATTGCAATACTTATGCTTGATTTAAAACGAGCAGAGGAAAGAGCAGATATCGAAGGCTGGATTGATGCAGAGGATTTGGAGAGGGAATTGGGGGTACTTGATTGAAAAAAATAATGTATACTCCGGATGCGGCGGATAAGCTACGAGAGCTAAAGAGAGCTATTTCGCAAGAGTATGGTACAGATACAGCAAAAAAGATAATTAGGAGTATAACAGATGCTATAAAGGGACTCAGTGATTATGAGGAGAAAGGACCGGAAGTATCGAAAATATTTGATGTGATTACAGATTATCGGTACTTATTTGTGTCAAGGAATTATGTGTTTTATCGAATTGAAGATAAATACATTCGAATAATTAATCTCTATCATGAGAAAGAAGATTTTATGTGGCAGTTATTTGGTATTGATACTACGCCAAAAGAAACGATAGACTATTGGGATTAACGAGATATTATTTGTGCCGGGAGATTCCCGGCACTTTTGAATTTAATCTGCCGTGAACCGGATTGTAAAAGAAAAGGTATCTGTTATAATAGATATAACCGGGTGATTCCATATGCAACCGGCTGTAGGAACTGAGAGATATAAGGGAGCTTGCTATGTTACCTGTAGAATTTACGAGCCGCATGGAGCGGATGTTAGGAAATGAATATAAAGCATTTGAGAGGGCTTTTGACAGTAAGAAATATCAGGCCCTGCGCATTAACGGTTTGAAAATAAACGGGGACGGATGCAGCGCGTCCCAATGGTTTCTGGAGAAAATGGATAATGAAGGAGCAGCGGAGTCGGGAGGTCTGCCTTTTCATCTGCGTCCCGTGCCTTGGGCAGAGGACGGATTTTACTACGAAGAACAGGATACGCCGGGTAAACATCCTTATCACGAGGCCGGTGTATATTACATACAGGAGCCCAGTGCCATGGCACCGGTGCCCTATCTGCAGGTGCAGCCGGGGGACAAGGTGCTGGATTTGTGCGCCGCACCGGGAGGAAAAAGCACCCAGATTGCGTCTGCACTGCAGGGAAAGGGACTATTAATAGCCAACGAAATCCACCCTGCCAGAGCCAAGATTTTGTCCGAGAACATTGAGCGCATGGGTGTACGCAATGCCTGTGTGACCAATGAGACCCCGCAACACCTGGCGGAGTATTTCCCTGAATATTTTGATAAAATATTGGTGGATGCGCCCTGCTCCGGAGAAGGGATGTTCCGTAAAAACGAGGTTGCCTGCGAAGAATGGAGTCAGGAAAATGTGCGGATTTGCGGCGAGCGTCAGGATGAAATCCTGGACAGGGCAGCTGAAATGCTTCGACCCGGCGGCAGAATGGTATATTCCACCTGTACCTTTGCACCTATGGAAAATGAAGGCTCCGTAGCGCGCTTTTTGACCAGACACCCGGAGTTTTCCCTGGAAATCATGGATAAGAGTCCATTTATGCAGCAGGCGGAGGCAATAGCAGGTGCGTTTGGTGACCGGTCTTCTGAGGATACGGAGATATGCGCAGATGCTTTAAACGGCCGGTCAGAATATCTGGCATTTACCGGACAGCCGGAGGATGCTTTGCTACAGGACACTATGGAAAACGAACTGGATAAAACCCTGCGTATCTGGCCCCATCTGGTACAGGGTGAGGGACACTTTGCGGCAGTACTTGTTAAAGCCGGTCAGGTGCCCGAGGGCTATGTGAGCCGGGGACGACTGGGCCCGGAGAAAGGAATCAGTGAGAAGGAGTTGGGTGAATATCCGGCCTTTGCCCGGGAGACTTTACAAAGTAAGCCCGAGGGAAAATACCTGAAGTTTGGAGATAATATTTATTTGGTGCCGGAGGAACTGCCTTGCCTGAAGGGCTTAAAGGTACTGCGTCCGGGACTGCATCTGGGAACCCTGAAAAAGAACCGGTTCGAGCCCTCCCATGCATTGGCGCTGGCGCTTTCTCCCAAGGAAGCGGTGCATATATACAACCTGTCCTCTGAGGAAAGCACATGCGCCGCATATTTGAACGGACAGACTTTCCCCGCAGAAGGAGAAAAGGGCTGGTATCTGATTACTGTGGACGGTTTTGCGCTGGGCTGGGGTAAGCTGGCCGGAGGCATGATGAAAAACCATTATCCCAAGGGTCTGAGAATCAATTATTAAGTAAAAGGAACTCTGAAATCATCTATTATATGCTATTTGGATAAATATAGCTGATTTTACCCTGAGAGAGTAAGAGGAGGAGCATGAATGGAAGGGCATATGACAGCAACTGAAAAGATTATGGCGGTATTGTCCCTGCTACTGATGATTCTTGCCATTGTAGCCCGCAGTATTGCGGGAACCGCCGACATTGGGGTGTTGGTGATTTTGGCCTTTACAGGTATTCTGGTGTGGGGCATCGTATTAGTATGTGCCTTTTTCCCGGCGGACTGGCGAATGACCGAAAAACAAAAAAGGCGGATAAAGAATCCTGCAGAATATCAAAACAGATACCGTAAAGTTCTGATTGGTCTGGATATGTTGGTGGCAATTTTATTTGCGGTTTTGATTTGGGCCGCAGGATGATATAGAGTTGGCTTGTCGGGCAAATCGGAGAGGGAGAAAAGGATGATAGGTTCAATTATTTTGGGACTTGTGGCCGTTGTGTTGATTGTAATGGGTTATCAGGTTTGGAAAAATGAAAAGATAACTCTATTTCATGATTATCATTATGATAAAGTAGCCGAGGAAGATAAAAAAGCATTTTGCACCATATCCGGAATAGGTATTTTTATTGTAGGAACGGGGATGTTGATAAGCGCGGTGGCAATCGGTATTACAGACTCTATGTGGAGCTTTATTCCTTTTGCAGCAGGATTTGTATTTGGCCTGATAATGGTTATTTATGCGGGGATAAAATATAATCGATGATATATACGAAATCATCGTAAGAATGAAGGGAGAAAGAATATGCGCTTTGTGTATTGTCCGTATTGCGGAACAAAGCTTATCAGTAAAGAAATCGGAGATGAAGGGATGATTCCCTATTGTGAAAAATGCAGTATCCCCTTGTGGGATATGTTTACCACCAGCATAATAGTAGCAGTGGTAAATGAATATGATGAGGTGGCGCTCCTACGCCAGAGCTATGTGTCCACAGCCAATTATGTATGCGTTGCGGGAATCATGAAAATAGGTGAATCTGCAGAAGAAACGGTGATTCGTGAAGTGAAGGAAGAGATTGGCCAGGATGTGGAAGCCTTGGAATTTATCAGCAGTTATCCCTATGAAAAAAAGGAAATGCTGATGTTAGGATATAAGGCAACCGTGAAAAAGCAGGACTTTAAATTGTCCGGGGAAGTGGATTCTGTGGAATGGGTCAAATTTGACAAGGCATTATCCCTATTGAGAGAGGGCGGCATTGCGTGGAAACTGGTTAAAACAGTGATCGAAGCATAACATTTCATCGGGAGAGAAATGCAGAATAGGGAGTCAGATTCCATTTAAGGTATATTGGAAAGATAAAAGGTATGAGAACAATTATTATATATGAGGATAAAGACATCATAGTGGCCCACAAGCCTGCGGGGCTGGCTACGCAGACCGGGCGGCCGGGACAGGCGGATATGGTCAGTGAACTGAAAAATCATCTGGCAATATCCGGGCAGGGAGCGCCCTATCTGGGAGTGGTGCACAGGTTGGACCAGCCTGTGGAAGGTTTGCTGGTATTTGGTCGAAATAAGGCGGCAGCGTCAAAGCTCACCGGGCAGTTGCAGACGGGTATGCTGAATAAGCATTATTATGCCATGGTGTATGTTCCGGGGCAGCAGGTGTCCCGTGATAAAAGCGTTGCCACGGAGGACGGTGTATATCCCGGATCTTTATGTGGAAATCTCTCCGGTCAGACGACGGAGCTGGTGGATTATATGTATAAAGATAAGGACAATCATGCTGTGGTGGTGACGGGGCAGCAACATTTGTACCCGGAAGCCAAAAAGGCTGTATTATGTTATGAGGTGTTAAGTAGAGCATCTGCATCCCAATCCGTGGAGGAAGAGGTACAGGTGACAGAGGTTTCCGCACCTGGCACGGAAGGGAGAATGAATGGCGGTCCGGTGTCTGTCCAAATGCTGGATGTGTGTATTGAAACCGGACGTTTTCATCAGATACGTGCTCAGTTGGCTCATGCAGGATTACCTCTTTTGGGAGATGTCAAGTACGGAACAGAGGAAAGCATGTCCTACAGCAGAGAAAAGGGCATCCGGAATGTGGCCCTTTGTGCATACCGGATCCGGTTTCGTCATCCGGTGACGGGAAAAGAAATGGACTTTAGGATAGAGCCCGGGAATCCGGCTTTTCATTTGCAACTATAAAGAAAATAAGTATAGAGAAGAGGATGCCTGGTAATAATCTAAATAAGAGGAAGTAAACAAAACGTTGATTGGTCTGAAGACAGACCGACCAACGTTTTTAATTTGTAGAGACAGGGTGTCGGCGGTACTTTCGGAAAGAGGTGGCCGGACGCAGGCATGCAGGGGAATGGGGTATTGACTCCGATTCTATATTTTAGTGGTCAGGGGGGTATTTATGGGTATATTATTGAAAAATAAATTTGTACTCACGGGTGTGCTGGTGCTTGGTGTGTATTTTTTTTTACAATATATAACACCGTTAATTGCGCCGGTGTTGATAGCCATGCTTTTTGTGACCATCTTCGGTCCGGGGCTGCTAAAGCTGCAACGTAAGCTTCATGTACACCGTCAGATCGGGGCCCTGCTGGTGCTTCTGCTGGGGAGCGGTGTGGCGATATTGTTACTGTGGGTACTGGGCTCCTTTGTCATCAGTAGTTTGCCCGGCTGGTTGGAGTCCCTGTCCCGGCTTCAGTATAGTATGGCTGAACTGATGAACAGTGTCAGTGTTGGTGTGGCAGAATTGCTGGGTCTGGAAGACAACAATCTGCAAAAAAACATTCGCACCTGGGTGGGTCAGGGTACGGACATACTGGCGGGAGCGGACGTGAGTAAGATGCTTGATTATTCCCTGTCCTCCGTAAAGTGGCTGGGACATGTGGGGGCCTTTATAGTGGTGTTTTTGGTATCATCCGTGCTTTTGGCTAAGGACTATGATGAAATCATGAACAATCTGCTGGATAAGGAGGAGTATCATGTGGTGCTGGAGGTAATCTGCGGAATCATCCGATATATAGCCGTATATGTAAAGGCTCAGATGATACTGATGCTGACGAACGCTTTGATATGTAGCGTACTCCTAAGTGTGGCAGGTATCAGACAGGGAGTGCTGTGGGGACTGATGGCGGGACTTCTGGATGTGTTCCCCTTTGTGGGAACGGGAATCGTACTCTTGCCCCTGGCCGTTGTCCAGATACTGGAACAAAACTATGTGGCGGCGGGGATTTGTGTGGCTACATGCGTGATTTGTGTGGTGGTCAGGGATGCATTGGAGCCCAAGCTGATTGGCAAAAAAGCGGG
Source organism: Lachnospiraceae bacterium (assembly GCA_017513625.1). GTDB lineage: Bacteria > Bacillota > Clostridia > Lachnospirales > Lachnospiraceae > Acetatifactor. Next base: position 6,643 of record JAFXEW010000077.1, read on the forward strand.
TATCCGTCCCATTGCGGTGCTGATAGCCTTGTATGCGGGTATCCGGCTATTCGGACTTTGGGGAATTATAAAAGGTCCTTTGGGATATGTGATTATCAGGGAAAGTTATGAAGGGATTACCAAACGGATAAAAAAGAAAGCAGATGTACAGGCAGAGGTATGATTTATGCTGCAGAGGTTAGGCGTATAAAGCGGTTCAGAGGATTAAAAAAGCTCCTACAGGTGTAGGAGCCTTTTTAATCGGCGCGACGTGATTCGAACACGCGACCTCTGCGTCCCGAACGCAGCGCTCTACCAAGCTGAGCCACGCGCCGATACTCAACATTAAAATAATAATGAAAAAGAGGTGGATTGTCAAGGGTAAAAAAGTATTGACAATCGGGAAAAGTATGATATAGTTCTAAATGCGAATGAATTGCATTTACGCCCCTGAAATAGAGAGAGGATATCATACATGTTTGAAGAAATAATGGAAGCATTGGAACATACAGCCCTGGAGACTCTGCAGCTTTTACCCCTGCTGTTTCTGACTTATCTGGTGATGGAGTATCTGGAGCACAGAACCGGGGACCATACCCGGGAATGGATTAAAAAGACCGGACGTCTGGGTCCTTTGCCCGGAGCGGTGTTGGGACTGGTGCCCCAGTGTGGCTTTTCCGCGGCGGCGGCCAATCTCTACGCAGGACGGGTGATTTCCGTAGGTACCCTGATAGCCATATTTTTATCCACATCAGACGAAATGATTCCTATACTTATCGCTCGGCCTGAGTTTGTGGGAGAGATTTGGAAAATACTGCTGTTAAAGGCTGTCATCGCCTGTATGGCAGGTTTTGCAGTGGATTTCTTTTTGCGCAGCAAGGAGGACGAGCATACCCATATTCATGAATTGTGCGAGCATGAGCACTGCAACTGTGAAAAGGGCGTGGTACGTTCTGCGCTGGTGCACACATTGAAGATTGCTTTGTTTATTTTTGTAATCGCCTTTGTACTTCATATAGTGATTCATATGGTGGGAGAGGATACCATTGCATCGCTGATACTGGACCGTCCTCTGCTGGGACCCATACTGGCAGGTGTGGTGGGACTTATTCCTAACTGCGCTTCATCCGTAATTATTACTCAGCTGTATGTGGAAGGTGCCATGGGCTTTGGGTCCATGATGGCGGGCCTTTTGGTAAGTGCCGGAGTAGGTATTTTGGTGTTGCTTCGTGTTAACGAGGATCGGAAGGAAAGTCTGAAGATATTGGGGATACTGTACCTGATTGGTGTGGTATCGGGTATGATTCTGGAGCTTTTGTTCTAATACCGGAAACAGTGGAGGTGCGACGTGTCACACAATCATCAGGAAGATAAAACTGCATATCCCCCGGGCCTAAAGTGGACCAAACAGAGAAAAAAGGTCTACGATGTGCTGAAAGTAAGCAGGGAACCCTTAAGTGCGGCAGCGGTTTATGAGCGGGCCGGACATGACGGAGCGGAAAGCTATGCTATATCTACTATTTACCGGATACTGGCTGCTTTTGAAGAAAACGGGTTGGTGGAAAAGACCGGCTTTTCGGATGATGGTCAGGCTATATATGCCCTGAAAAGGGGAGGACACACCCATTATGCCGTGTGTCTGGACTGCCATAGGCGGATACCTCTGGAAAAATGCCCCTTTGCACACATGGAGATGGAACGGGGCACGGAGGATTTTATCATAACCGGCCACAAGCTGGAGCTTTACGGCTACTGTAAGGATTGTAAAACAGCGAGAGTATGACATAAAAACACCCGGAAGACAGGTTTTGAGAAGCACTGTCGCCGGGTGATTTGTTTATTCTGATAAAAGAGAAGCCAGCCGGGAGCCTAAAAGGAAACGTCCCTGCTCATTCAGATGACAGCCGTCCGCCAGATATACCTGAAAATGCTCCGGATCAACGGGAATCTCACGGTAGCTGTCAAATACAGTTACGCCGGGCATTTGGGAGAGGCCTTGGGCCGCTGCCACATAATCCGTAAGTATGCCGCCTTGAGGGGACATGACCTCCTCGCCATTCTCATAGTATACTGTAAAATTCGGAGTATTCACGATGATACGGGACCCGGGGAATGCTTTTTGCAGCCTGCTTACTGCATTTCTCAGAGCACCGCTGTAGGAGGCTGTTCCTTGGGAATCGCCGCTTCCCACGGGAAGACCGCCGAAATAATCATTTAAACCAAAGTTTAGGATAAATACCGTATCCCCGGCATCGTCCGGGCGGTACAGAAAATCATTTACGTCCTGCAGTATGGAACATCCTTCCGGCAGATAAGAGGTATCCTGCTCGGTCAGACTGTTTAAAAGGGCTGTCAGGGATAGGGGATTACCGTTTTGTTCCGTAGCACTCATTCCGCCCACGCCCAGATTAAATACACGGGCACCCGTGAGCCCTGCTACCACGCCGGGCACAGACATGGAATCACGATATTCACCGAAAATGCTGTCGCCGATAAACACAATATCCGTTCCCTGTAAATCAGGATACACCGGGGCATGGGTCCGATAGTCGTCCAGCAACGCTTTCATATCCTCCAGAGAATTGTCCATGGTATCCGCCGTAAGAGCATAACCGTGGGAACCGTCCGTATTTGCCATAAGGATCCGTGACACCTCCGGATTCGTATCACCATCCTCCGTATAATTAGCCGGATTACAAATCAGCCACTCTGCACTGCCAAAGAGCTGCACCCGTGCATTGTCATAGGGAATTACCTGAGAACAAAAATCCTTATAGGCCTGCAGCGCCCCTTCATACTCTGCAGTACTGAGTCCTTGCCAATAAGTAATCTCCGGATAAGACAGAGCAATCTCAAACATGGTGTCCGGATAAGTATCCAAAATGGAACAGATACACGCTCCATCCATCTGCTGAGGTGAGATGCCCAGGTAAATCGTGGACACCTGATTTTCCGAATGCATGGCAGTATCCATATAAATACCCAGCGTATTGCTGCCGGGGATACAAAGCTCCCCCTTCACGATATCCATGGCCCTGAAATAACTATAATCCTCCTCCTCATAATGGGCGGTAGGATACATGGAAAAAAACACCGTATCGTAAGACTCTGTGGTCAGCCGGGCCAAATCCCTGTCATAATTGTCCACTGCCTCACCTACCGGCGATAAAGTCAACGTGGCTGATAAAATATACAGCCCGATTTGCTCCATAAAATGCGTCATAATGTATCATTCCTAAAAATTCGGTTATCATATTACAGGATGATTATAACATCTGAGTATTATACAGGCAAGAAATCACCGGCTCCTTTTATGCGAAATGCCCCATTTATCCCTGCGATCCCCTGCATTTTCGGCAAAAACTCTAAATTCAACAAAAAATAAAAAAAAATTAAAAAAATGCTTGCATTTCTAAATTTATTATAATATAATCAATCTTGCGTTGTGAAAGACAAGCGCAAAACCAAATAAACGGACCGCTAGCTCAGTTGGTAGAGCACCTGACTCTTAATCAGGGTGTCCAGGGTTCGAGCCCCTGGCGGTCCACTATGAAGGACTGATTTTGAGGACGTAGGAGCCTTGGGGTTGGTTCTTTTTTTGCGATTCGAGAGAGACGTGCGGATAAAAATGCGGAGACATTTCGAGGGAGCCTGCTCACAGAGAAATGTCTCTGCTTTTTTATACATAGGGCGAACGCCCTGCATGAGCGGAACGAAGTGTAGTGAATGACGCACGTCGTATGCGAAGCCCGCGACAACAGGCAACTAAAGTTGCCCGCAAGCTTGCTTGCGAGTCTGTCGTGCACGGCGAATGATTAGGTTATCCTTGGCGGCTGGCTTTTTTACCTACTTGACCGCCAAAACCACAGATTTGGCACCACTTTGCGATACATTTCTTCCGGAAGGGGAGTATCCTTGTTCACTTCCACACCGGCCATGTAATAAAACGCCAAAGGCTCAGCAGTAAATTCTTCCGAATAATCTTCTAGGCCATACATGGTATGTTCATTCTTTCTTTCAATAACACCAAGATTACTCTTTAGCTCAAACCATGATTCGCCTATGACTTGAAAACCATCTTTGGTGTGCTTACGATATCCGGCGATTATAAATTCGTCGATTTCTACAAAACGTGGTTCTATAGAAAATACGCCCTCTACCTCAATACGTTTTAGATATCCAGTAATAATCTCATCTACAC
>JAFXEW010000078.1 GCA_017513625.1 Lachnospiraceae bacterium
AAGAAATGCTGGCCAAGCCCGACTGCTCCATTACGGAAATCGCACTACAGTCCGGTTTCCCCAGCATCTCAACCTTTAACCGTCTGTTTAAGCAGCATAAGGGCTGCAGCCCCAGTGAATACCGGGCTAAAAACACCACGGATGTACGCAGACATAATTCCCGCAAATAAAAAGGACAGTCCGTCCCCTCCCTACGGAGGCAGACGTGACTGTCTTTTCTTATACCTTATTCACTATGATTTCAGCCCGCAGAACGTGCACCTGTTTGCAGCTGTGCCTGCACCAGACCGTAATAGATACCTTTCTTTTCCATCAGTTCATTATGACTACCCACTTCGGCAATATGATGACCGTCTATTACCACCAGGCGGTCCGCATCCTTCAGCGTGGACAAACGGTGGGCAATGGCAAATGTAGTTTTACCTTCCGTCAGTCTGCCCAGCGCCTTCTGTATCAGGTATTCGCTTTCCGTATCCAGGCTGGCCGTAGCCTCATCCAATATCAGAAGCTTAGGATTATTCAACATAGCACGTGCAATGGCAATTCTCTGTCTTTCACCGCCGGACAAAGTGGCACCTTTTTCTCCCACATAGGTATTGTACCCATCGGGGAGCTTACATATAAAATCATGGGCATTGGCCATCTTAGCTGCATGTATCACTTCCTCTATAGTAGCGTCAGGCTTTGCATACTTCAGATTATTCAGAATAGTTCCGGTAAAAAGGAAATTCTCCTGAAGCACCACACCAATCTGGCTGTGATAATTCTCCAACTTGATCTTGCGTATATCAATGCCGTCCACCAGTATCTCTCCGTCATCCACCTCATACAAATGCATAATCAGGTTAATCAGAGTAGATTTACCGGTTCCGGATGCTCCCACCAGACCTATCATTTCACCTTTTCTTACTGTGAGATTTACATTTTCAAGCACCGGCTGATAGGACTTATATCCAAAGGAAGCATTACGGAATTCAATATTTCCTTCAATTTCATGCTCCACTGCATCCTCATGGTCATAAATACCCGGCTCCTGATTCATTACATCTCCGATACGCTCCAGACTGGTCACCAGATTCATCAGCATTCGGGGCATATTACTCATCCACCCCAGATAGGTATACAAAAGAGAAGTATAGTTAATATACTGCAGCAGTTCACCCGGGGTCATATCCCCTGCCAGGGTCTGCACACCGCCATAATATGTTACCAAATATGTACCCACGCTGAGCAGGAAGGTCAACACCGGATAAAAGCATGCATAAAATATCTCGTTATTTCTCTGGATACGCGCAAACTCCTCTGCCGTTTCATCAAAGTGGACTGCCTCCCTGTACTCCTGACCATAGGATTTTACTACTGCCATACCCGAAATCACATCCTGGAGATTACTGTTTACATGGTCGCTTTTTACACCCTGCAGACGGAATCTTTTCCTGATGTTTTTACGGAAGGCAATGGATATGAACACGGAAAGCGGTGCAAATGCAAATGCCAGCAGCGCCAGCTTCCAGTTCAGTATCAACATGTAAATACATACAAACACAAAGAGAATAACCACCGTAAACATATTACAGAATACATTTCCCACGAACTGGGAAACATTGGCCGTATCCCGGATAATACGGTTCATTAACTCTCCGGGGCTTCTTTCATTGATAAAAGACAGGGTCAGACTCTGTATTTTATCAAAAAGCTTGCTCCTTTGATCTTCACTGATATAGGCCCCCAGCTTGGCGCAGAGATAACTCTTGGCCGCGTTAATGATTACAATACCCACACTCATCAAAAACATCAGCGCAATACATATCGCCGCAGCGCCGTATGCCTTTTCTTTTCGCAGAAGTACATCGTCCACCAGATATTTCTGGATGGCAGGATTGGCCAGTGTTACAAATGTGGCTCCCAGCATCAGCACCAGTATTACTGCCAACCGCTTCATATGGGGTCTTAATATGTTTGCAAAAGTAAACAGCAAACCTTCCTTTCTGCCCGTACATCGGGGACACTCTTTAGTTCCCGGCAGTGCCCTGCCGCATTTGGGGCAGGAACGTTCGTACTCCCTGCTGATTACATGGTCCGTTCTGCCACGCTTTAGAATCTGCATTCCCCGGTGCAGATAGGAATATCTGGTCAGATGTTTTGCGGTAAACCTGGCCACCAATATTTCCTTTCCTTCCCGGATGATATAGCAGATACCGCAGGCGATTCTGGGTTCACTTCTGATTTCCTCAAAATCTTCCAGATTATATTCACGGCTTATTCTCCCTTCCTCCAAAAGAAGCAGTCTTTTATTTGTCATAACCACATAAGAATCATTTCGCAGATTTCCCTGCAAATCAATATCACTGGGCAGACAGTAATAAATCTCTTCCTCAGGAGCCAGTCCGCAAAGCCGCAGATTGGTTTCACTCAATTCATATTTCAGTATCATTCAAACACATCCTTTGTTATAAGAATAAATCCAGCTTCTTGCGCTCTCCTGCCGTCAGTTTCATAATGTCGGGAATCTCAAAACGGTTTTCATCGATATCCATAATGAGTATGCGGGTCTCGGACAGATGTACCACAGCATTGCCGCCCATCTGAATGGTAAATCTGCAGGGTCCGTGATTGGTTTCCACATGAAAATATGCATAGCCGTATTCATCCTTTATATTCAAAATACGGGTAATGACAGGAGTAAAATAATGCATATTCATCTGCTCTTCCAACAAAGAAGCCGTTTCCTCCGTCACATCGATTAGTTTTTCCACAATACCGATTTCCTTTGATCTTTCATCCGTGGTACGCACAGACAGAAGCTCCGTGGTGTTCATGAAAGGAAACATCCTTACTATCTGTACTCTGGGATAATATTCCCCTTCTGTTTTCAGACTAAGGAATCCGCCCTCAGTCTTTTTAAACACCGCATTGTCTTTATTTAAATAGCGAATCCGGAGCATCTCATCGGTTTCCTGCTCCATTTGGGATAGCTGAAATTCTTCGCTCATATATCCTCTCTTTCTGCTGCCCGGGGCAGCCTGCTTATGTATATCAGAAAATCTCACTCTTTAGTGCCAGTGCCTTGGTTTGCAATTCGGAAAGTTTGTAATAAGTCCCCTTCAGTTCATGTAATTCCTCATGGGTACCTCTCTCCGTAATCCGCCCGTTATCGATTACCACCAGATAATCCGCATCCCGTAGCGTAGAAAGTCTATGCGCAATGGAAATGGTAGTCCTGCCCTTTACCAGATAACCGATGGATTTTTGGATCACTCTTTCCGTCTCCGTATCCACGGACGCAGTCGCTTCATCCAGTATAAGTATCTTCGGATTAGCCAATATAGCCCTTGCTATGGACACTCTCTGCTTTTCACCACCGGAAAGTTCTCTTCCGGAAGCACCGATACGGGTATCATAACCGTCGGGCATTCTCATAATAAACTCATGGGCTCCTGCCAGCTTTGCAGCCTGTACGATTTCCTTGTAAGAAGCCTGCGGATTAGCATATGCTATATTTTCAGCCACCGTGCCCATGAAAATATAGGTATCCTGGGACACCATGGCCACGTTTTTGCGCAACTGTTCAAAAGACAAATCCTTAACATCTATACCGTCTATACGGATGCTTCCCTCCTGCACATCATACATTCTGGAAATCAGATTTACCAAGGTGGTCTTGCCCGCTCCGGAACGGCCTACGATACCAATCATGCTGCCTGCAGGAATATGCAGGGACACATCCTTCAGCACCGGTCTGTTTACTTCGTAGCCGAAAGTCACATTCTCCAGCACGATATCTCCCTCCGGCGCATCCAAAGGCACCGGATGCTCTGCTTCCCGTACTTCCGGCACTGCATCTATGATTTCAAAAATACGCTGGGCGCTACTCATACTGTCCGCCCACCAGTTATGTATTCTGGAAAAGAAATTCATAGGTCCTTCCAGCTGTCCCACATAGGATAGAAAAGTAATCAGAAGCCCCAGGTCCATACCTGCGGTATTACCGCTTAAAATCATATATGCACCTATGATCCACACACCCAGAGTAGCAAAAGACTGGGTGGCACCATATACCACCTGGAAATAATTCTGTCTGTAAGCAATGGCGATTTCTGCGTCACGGAGTCTGGCATTACTGCCCGTAAACCGCTCCGTCTCCCTGCGTTCCTGACCAAAGCTTTTTACCACGCGCGAACCGCTGAGGTTATCATTTACCGTACTGTTTACACTCCTCTCCGCACGATGTCTGCGGCCGTACATAATCCAGATCTTAGGACGCAGATACATACTTACTGCCACCAGTACCGGGAACAGTGCAATAGCCACCAGCGTCATTACCACATTAATCCGGAACATTACCACCACGGATACAATAATGGTAAAGCCGTGAATCAGTACATAAGGAGCGCCATCCACAAAAAATCCCGTGATACGGTCCGCATCGCTCATAACTCTGGTCATCAGTCCACCGGTCTGTCTGCTTCTGTAAAAGCTGATGGACAGACGGGCCATATTGCGGAATACGGACTGTTTCATATCACGTACCACATTCACTACCATTTTGGCAGTCAGCACACCCTGAGCAATCTGAAGCAGCAACAGGGTAATCTTGGTCATGGCCATGGTCAGCACCAGCATCAGCAGTGCCACCACAAAGTCTCCGTTCTCGATTCCTATCTGACGCAGAAATTCTTCGTTTCGCGCCAGCACCTTATCGTATAGAACCGCACCGTTCAGATAGGGCCACACCAGATTCAATGCTGCAGTGGCAAGGGTACACAAAAACATCACGGCAAAATGCACCTTATAGGGTTTAAAATACCCCATTACCCTGAAAAGCACGCTTTTTCTGTCTGCGCAATGGGGACAAATCTTACGCACCTCATCCGGATACATCCGTCCGCACTTGGGACACCTTTCTTCCTTTCTTTCAGGGACCCGGATCTCATCGCCTCTCTTTAACTGTTCAAATACCTTCAATAAATCGGAAGCATCCCTTTTATATAAATGGGTAAACATAGCCAGACAAACTTCCTCTTCACCGGTCCCGGCTATGAGCAGATTACATCCCACACCGTTTTCAATCCACAGTCTTTCCAAATCCGTCAGCGTATATTTCTTAAGCTCCCATTCCGCCGTTTCTGCCCATACTTCTGCAGACAGTTCTGCCTCATATCCTTTATAATCATGTACCTTATGTTCTTCCGCCTGTCCCTCATATATCCACAGGCTGTCTGTGGTCAACACCACAAACCCTTCACCGAACAGCCCTTCCTTGGTCAAATCTACAGGGAAATACAAAAGTATCTCCTCTGTCTTCATCCCATCCCGTAAAAGCAACTGTTCCAGGGTCTTGTTTATCTTATTTGGGTCTTTTGCTTTCATTCAAATCCCAGCCTTTCCTAAACCAAACACATCCGACCTGCCGGCTATTACTTCCGCCGGCTACTGAAACATATATTTTCGGAACAGCATATCACACTATTCCGATAATGTAAAGCGCACCATCTGCGCAAAACAGATGGTGCCTCTCTTTATATTTCTATGATATTATTCCTTATCCGGTGCGGAGATTACTACCTTGCCATCCTGAAGTTCAAGCTTAATCTTGTTGTCCTTCATACCCATGACTTCCAGAATCTCCTTGGGGATCTGCACACGTCCGGCCTTATCCATAATGACATATTCCTCCTGGGTGTCTTCCAGTCTCCAGTCAATGGAGGACTCCTTCAGACGCTCTGCATAGCTCTCCTTCAAAATACGTTCACTACTGATTTTACCATCCCTGATTGCCACTACACGCTTTACTTTCTTGGAAAGCGCCACATCATGGGTAACAATCATAATGGTCTGCCCGGCTTTATTCAACTCCGTAAAAATATCAAAAATATAATTGGCTGTAGCGCTGTCAACGCTACCGGTGGGCTCATCTGCAAGCAAAAGCTTGGGTGAATTAGCAAGTGCAATTGCAATTGCAATTCTCTGCTGCTCACCACCTGAGAGTGTATTCATTCTACTGTTCTTTTTATTTGCCAACCCCACCATCTCAATGAGTTCAATGGCTCTTTCTCTTTTCTTTTTCACATCAGAAAGATACATGGGCAGCATTATATTGTCCAGGGCAGACAGATAAGGAAGCAAATTTCTTCCGTTGTTCTGCCACACAAAACCTACGGTATCCCTTTTGTAGCGCACCAGTTCTTTTTCTGTCATGGTAAAAAGGTTTTTACCTCCTACCACCAGTGAACCGGCACTGGGTCTGTCCAGACCGCCTATCATATTCAGAAAGGTAGATTTGCCGCTACCACTGTTACCGATTAAAGCCGTCAGTTCGCCCTGTTCCACTGTAAGGTCCAGGCCCTGCAGCGCCAGCACTTCCGTCTGCTTTGTTTTATAAATCTTTACCAGGCCGTCTGCCTGTATCATTGTTTCCGGCATATGCTACCTCCTTTCTACTCCTGAAATACCTGCTGTCCGTTTTCTAATTCAATCACCATCTCTCCGGCATCCTGGAGACCCACATCATGGGTGGTCATAATGATGGTTACTTTTTCTCTCTTAGTCATTTCTTGGAAGAGCTTGGTTACTTCCGCAGCCATTGCACTATCCAGCTCCGCGGTAGGTTCGTCCGCCAGAATGATACGGGGACTGTGGGCAATGGCACGTGCTATCGCCACACGCTGCTGCTCACCACCGGACATTTCCGAAGGCATATGATGCATACGGTTACCCAGGCCCACCATTCTCAGACATTCTTCCACTCTTCTCTTACGGCCTTCCGTAATACCTGCCATTCTCATGGAAAACTCCACGTTCTGGTAAGCATTCATAGTAGGAATCAGGGAAACTGCCTGGAATACAAAACCAAACTCACGTCTGCGCAGATTCTCTCTCTGCTTTTCGGACATTTTATAAATATCCCGGCCGCCTACGATGATACTTCCGGCGGTAGGCACATCCAATGCACCCACTATGTTCATCAGGGTGGTCTTACCGGAACCGGAACGACCTTTCAAAATGGTCAGCATGCCCTCAGGCACTTTGGCATTGATATTCTTCAACGCCTGGAAAGAACCGCCTCCCGCAAGAGGAAACACCCTGTCAATATTTTTGATTTCAATCGCTATATTTGTGTTCTTTGCATTTTCCATTATTCTTCACCCAATTTCAGTGCCTTTGTCACATTCAACTTAAATACCAGCGTAATCAGTACTGCAAGACATACCGCCATTACACCCACGATAACAATATACAGCCTGATCATATCCAGCCGGTTGGTTATCAGTTCCATTGGAAGCACCTGATTTGCTGCCGCATAAGCAGTCTGGAGCATCGGTACAAACATATGGGATGTAAGCTTACCGATTCCGATACCTGCAAGTATGGAAAGAACACCGGAGAAAATCTGCTCGTTCATCAGCATATGGAACAGCTCGCCCTTATGCATACCGCTTGCACGCAGTACACCAAACATCATCTCTCTGGAACGTATGGACATAATCCAGTAAATCAGATAACCTACCGCACACAGAATAATGGTAACGATAAAGCCCATGGTCAGCACACCGTTGGTACCCTGAAGCAAGGGATCCTCTACTACCTTCTGTACATTGGCTGCCTTATCCACATACTTGGATACACTCAGATTCTTTTCATCAACCCACTGATAAATGGCATCACTGGACTTACCGTCCTTCAGAGTCATCCATACTTCATAAGGTGTTACGCCCCATTTCTGGGTCAGTGTGGCAATATTGGAAACCACCTGGTAATTCTCATAACGTCCTACTGTACCGTCAGGATTCAATGACAATGTGGTAGGCGCGTATCCGGGCCAGTAATCAAAGAAGTCGAGAATGCGCAGTGTCACATATTTGTCATCCTGATTGTATACGGTGATGGTATCTCCTGCTTTCATACCAAGAATCTTTTCAAAGTTTCTGGATACCAGTACGCCGTTAGGCTCTACTGCCAGCTTATTCAGGTAATCAAAATAATGTCTGCCCATCAGTTTCTTCTCTACATAAGTATTCTCACCAAACTCTCTGGTATGAATACCCATCAGAGTAATACCCGTGCTTTCATTGCCGTTTTTAATATAAGCCTTATTATCAAATACAACCTTTGTATAGGATTCTACGCAGTCCAAAGAAGCATATTTGGTATAGTCCGGTTCATTATACTGTAGCGCAACTTCTTCCTTGCTCTGGGAAGCAAATCCGGAATTATCCGTCCATTTTTCCTTGATAATAAAGTCTGCACCTTCCAGATATTCCGCATTCTGTTTTGCATTAGCCAGAATGGTACGTGCAACTGTAGCATGATACATACCCAGGGAAATGGTCAGAATCATAAATATCATAATAAATTGCTGCTTCCGGCCGTTTTTCAGATTTTCCATAAAGGAAGCATAGCTGGCCGGCTTCCAGAATTTCTTGCCCAAATTGTAAACCAGGCCGATTAACAAGGGCTGTAATCTTAAGAACAGCAGGCCCATACCTACGATAAACAGGGATGAACTGATATAGAGCAAAGGATCCAGGGATTCACCCTGCAATACACTCTGCACCATGGCATCCTGATTCTTGGAAAAGGTATAGTAACCGTAAAGTGCCACACCCAGGCATACCACATCCAAAAACAGTTTCTCCCACCAGGATTTCTTTTTCAATGCATTGGACTGTTTTAATTTAACAATGGACAAACGGCTGTGCTTTAAAGCAGGCAATGTCATAATCAATATGGAGCCTGCTGCCGCCGCACCTGCATACTGCCATACATCCGTAGTCAGATTTATGGTCAGACTTCTGGTAATATCAAACTCCAGGAAATTCTCCGCAGACCCCAGTATCCGGGTAAATACCGTACCCAGGGGCAGACCGCCTGCCAGTCCCAGCAGGGTCAGGAAAATACTCTGGTACAGATACAATCTGAATATCTGTCCGCTGGAGCTGCCTCGGCTCTTGATTACGGAGATTTCGTTTCTCTCCATGTCGTACATCTGTCCTGAAATCATAAACAGGAATGCACAAAGTAATATAAGTACGGGCACCTGAAGAATAAACAGTGTTGCCTGTATCTTGTTCTGCTTTGCCATGAAGGTGTCCAGAATATTCAGATAAGCAGGCTCGGAAATAACACTCTTAAAAGCACTTCTCTCCGTAAGATCTGTCATTTCGTCCTTAATATGTTTTACATCCGCAGCTACCATGTCCTCATACTCAAACATGGAATAGTATGTACATGTAATGGTATACTTTGCTGCATTGGCTCCGGTGAAATATTCACGGAACAGTGCTTCATTCATAAGGCAGACACCGTCCATCTCATCCGGCTTAACCTGCCAGTAAAAATCATCCTTATCCTCTGCACCGAAGATACCTACGATTTTCAGACGGATTTTTTTACCGTCCGGTCCTTTCAGAGCTTTAAACTCTATGGTCTCTCCTACCAGCAAATCACAGGAAACCATACTCTGCTGGCTGATAACCACCTCGATGGCGCCGTCATCAGTCAGACCGTCTTCGGAATACATCTCACCGGAAAGCATTTTAGCCTTCTCGGGAAGACCTGTCATATATGCCAGACGCAGATAAATACCGTCTGCTTCATCCCTTTTCATCAGGGACTGACTTTCTACCTTTGCCAGACTGTAATACTCCGTAGTATATTTTTCAGTTACTCCCAGACGCTCATACAAACCGTCAAGCAATTCTTCGATACGGGCCATGGTGGCACCGTCTTTCTCTTTCTTGGAAATAATAACCATTTCCTGCATGGCGGGCCACTCGCCCTGCTCTGTGAGATAATTATTAAACTCATCCCTGAGCATACGATCAAAGGCTGCATTACGATACATGGGGAAGCTGACCACAGTAGCAATCAGCAGGATGCTTCCCAGTACCAGGCACATAACCATCCATCGTTTTGCCCAACATTTGCGCAACATTACTCTAAGCATATTTCCGTTCCTTCCTCAAGCCCTTCAATCACCCAATAATTGGCTGTATCAAATCCGCCTGCAACAAAGCTGGTGGTAACCACTTTACCGTTTTTGTCCACAACATCCACATAAGTGTTGCCGTTTACGCTCCATACAGCTTCCTTGGGCACCAGTACTACATTGTTCATCTCTCTGACAGTGGCACTGACCGTAAAACGGTTTCTGTTCCACCAACCGCCCATGTCTCCCCAGAGACTGCCTGCCATATCGCTTATATACTCGGGAGGTACGGAAATCATAACATATTCCGTATGTAACGCGGAACTGAGTCCCAGCTGTGAAATATTAGCCACCTTGCCGGGCACGGTTACGGTCTGGGGCTCAAAGTTATTGCCAAAAGCATTATTGCCAAAAGCGTTGTTACCAAAAGACTCATAAGAAATAGTTACATCATTGCCAAAATTCAATAACTGATTCTCATTGGTGCCTTCAATATAGCAGGTATTTTCATCTGCGATATAGAACAACACCTGATTTCTCTGAACAATATCCTCGGCTTCAAAATTCATCATAGCCACGATAACGCCGTCCCTGTCCGCTTTAATCTGGGTTGTGGCAAAATCCGTTTTAATCTGTGCGATGGTTTCCTCGATGTCGGCAATGGATTCACGTCTCTGCGCAATCACTTCTTCATCGTCTTCCACATCATCATTTAATATATCATCCAGACGCTCTTTAGCTCTCTGTAACTGCTTTTCGTATCTGCTCAGTGTAATGGCATCCTTTTCCACACGTACGGTTGCCAGCACTTCCCCCTTGGATACAATGTCATAATTCTCTACATTGTACTCCACAAAATATGCCGTACCGTACTCTATTTCATTACGGAGCACTGTATTGGAAGGATATCCCAGACTACCGCTGACTTCCGTCTTGGTACTAAAGGAGCCTTTGGTCAGTTTATCACGTCCCAGTGCAGGCTTATGTGCATCCTCGGAGAGAATCACATCCCCATCCTTCAGGCCGTCCAGTATCTCCGTATATGTACCGTCACTAAAGCCTGTTTCGATACGGGTATGAATCGCTTCCCTATCCTTGTACACATATACGTAGGCTCCGCCCTCGTCCTTTCTGATAGCAGACTTGGAAATGGAAAGTACATCCTCCTTTGCTGTATTCACAACGGTAATCACCACAAAGTCACCGGTCTTGATCTCATCCTTTTCGTCAGAAATAATAAATGTGGAGTAAATCTTTTCACCCTGTGCGGATAAACGGTTATACTCTTCCGTATCCATGGGCTGATATGCTGCTTCATAACGTTTGCCGTTTACAAAGGCATACATATCCTCCGCCTTCTCCGCAACAGCTTTATTGATATAATCACATTTCACTATCTTTTTGGAGGTATCACCTATTGCCACCACGGGCACTCCTTTATTGATCTGTGATCCCTGGTTCATGGATGCTAAGGATACCACATAACCGTCGATGCCGGAAACCAGTCTGCTTTCACGGCTCTGGGATTTTAATTTCTTCAGCTGCTTGGATTCGTATGCATATTCCAAGTCATACAATTCCTCGCTCTGCTCCAGTGCTATCTTGGCCATATTCCACTGATGCTCATAGTGACGCACCTGTCCGGTATAGTTGTTATACTGGCGCATTACAAATGTATACTCTGAAGTATCTTCTTTATCTTCTCTTTCCAGATTGCCCTTTGCCTTTGTGTACTCATCCAGATAAATCTTAGCTGTGGTCAGTGCCGCATAGGTATCTTCAATATTCTTGTTCAGGTTTTCCACCTGCTCTGCATGCTGCTCAACCTTATTCTTTAAAGCCTCTTCCTTTTTCTCGATTTCATTATCCAGATTAGTGGTATCGGAGTAAAGAAGTACGTCTCCCTTCTTTGCCTCTTCTCCCGGAAATGCACCATAGGACTTAAAGGTCACGTTATCCGCAAAAGCATATTCTTCCACATAAGGAAGAGCATATGCAGGATAAGTAGTGGTATTGTACATATTTCTGCAGGCTACAGTCTCCGTACCGGATTCCGCATTCACAGGCTCCACTAATTCCACTGCATTCTTGTCATCGGTTACAACTGCCGTCTCGTCACCGCAAGCCGCCAGGGATACTGCCATGCATGCAGTCAGCAATATACTGATTATTCTTTTCTTCATCATGGCTGAATCACCTTATCCCCTTCTGACAGTCCGGAAACAATCTCTACGGAGGAATCACCGTACAGGCCGGTTTCTATCCACTGTAACTGTCTCATACCGTCTTCTCCCAGTACATATACATACTGTTTGTCATCTGCCTTGTGGATTGCTGTCAGAGGAAGCGTCAATACATCCTCCCTTGCATCAATCACAATACCCATATAGCCGATGGCACCTACCTCAGGGCTCACGCCTTCAGGCTGCTGCAAAATAGTAAAATAAAGCTTTTCATTCCATTCGTTCATGTTATGAGGTTTCAACACATAAGCGCCGGTACCCGTACCCGAGATAACGTTCATATCCAGGGTATCCCCTTCCTTAAACTTATCCGCATAATCCGTACCGTCCACGGTGAAGAGACAATCCGTACCATCGATGATTTCCATGATTTCCTCATCCTTGGTGGAAGTGGAGCCTTCCAGACGCTCCTTCACAAAGGTAACGGTACCGTCCATATCCGCATATACGGCACTGAGTTTCAGTTCCCTACGCAGATTCGCCAGTTCCTTTTCATCCAGTTCTATGGAATCTTCTATATTTTCTCTGTTATAACGATAATTCCGGGCAATATTTTCTACTTCCTTCTCAACCTGTGCCTGGGAAGCCCATCCCATATTTACGCTCTTAGACCATGCTGCGGAGAGATCATTGGGTTCATTTACCTCTGCATGCGCCAAAAGCATCTCATTGCGGGCGATATTGTATTCCAGATTTTCAATACGGTCCACCAGGTCGGTATTACCCAGCTCCGCCAGTATCTGTCCCTTGGTTACCTGGTCGCCTTCTTTCACATACACCTTGGTTACCAGTCTGCCGTTGATGGCAAAGCTTACGCTCTGGTCCTGCATCTGGGCATATACACATTTGATACGCTCAGTCTTCACCACATCACCTCTGGTGACTGCCGCGAGATTATAAACAATACTCTCTTCTTCCTTTTCAATCAGGATGACCTTATCATCTCCCTCTGCCTCCCGGGAACATCCGGCAAGAGATAAAGCCAGGGCAAGTGACAGCACACAAGCCCCCATCCTCTTCATTCTGATTTTTTTACCATGCATACTTACTCCATTCTGCAGACACCCTTGGGGGCTCTGCCGTACACAAAATTACAAACACGCAAAGTGCCTGCAGGATACAGACACTTTTACGCCCATTGTACTGATTTTACATGAACGGAATAGGATTTTCTTCCTACTTCGTGCTTTTTATTTCTCAAAGATTGCTAAAACAATATCTTTCGCCAGACGAAAGGACTGCCTTCCGTTTTTCCGTTCCATATACTACCTCATATTCCATGGGTATGGATGATTCTATTTCAAGCCATGTCAGACATCCCTTTTCCCATGCAACAGAAACGGTTGCCCCGCCGACGACCTTTAGGCCTTTTACACTTCCTGACTGCCATTTTGCAGGTAATGCCGGCAGCAAAATCACCCTGTTACCATGGCTTTGGACCAGCATTTGTGCAATTCCTGCACACACACCGAAATTACCGTCAATCTGGAAAGGAGGATGTTTATCAAAAAGGTTGGGGTAAGTAGAATCCCGCAACATATGGGTAATGTGTTCATATGCCTTATCCCCTTGCCACAGTTTAGCATAGTGATTGATAATCCACGCCCTGCTCCAGCCGGTATGCCCGCCGCCGTTAGCCAGTCTGGATTCCAACGCCCGTGATGCTGCTGCTGCCAGTTCAGGCGTTCCATCCACCGTTATCTGGTCTGAAGGGTACAGTCCGTATAAATGAGATATATGCCTGTGCCCCGGCTCTAATTCCTCATATTCTTCCATCCATTCCATAATACGGCCATGGGAGTCTATACGGGTAGGCGGCAACTTTTCAAGCAATTCCTTTAATCTTTGAAGAAGCATCTCCGGCTCCGGCATATCAGGCAGTTTAGCGAAAGCATGCATCAGCCTTTCTTCATAAAGGGTTCCATCCTGCCCCTTTTCTCCTGCCAATTCCTCCCAACACATCAGACAATCGGTAAACAAATCCCGGAGAATCTGGTTGTCCATGGTGGCTCCTATGCAGCATGCTCCTGTCTGTCCACCGGGGTGCCTGTACTCATTTTCCGGTGATACGGAAGGATTGGTGGTCATATACTCACCCTCCGGTGTGAGATAGTCCGTAAAAAACAGCGCCGCCTCCGCCATCAGGGGCAGATATTCCGCTAAAAATTCCTTATCCTGTGTGTATTCATAATGTTTTCTGATATGGGTACAAAGCCAGGCCGCTCCCATAGGCCAGTAAGTGGCGGGTATCCAGATATCCTGAGGCGCACAATCTCCGTGCATGTCTGTATTATGATGAGCCGTAAACCCTCTGCAACCATACATTTCCCTAGCCACACGCCTGCCACGGACCTGCATCTTTTTCAACAGTGCGAACAGGGGCATATGACACTCCGGCAGATTGCAATATTCCACCGGCCAGTAATTCATTTCCGCATTGATATTGATTGTGTATTTGCTGTCCCAGGGCGGTAGGAATTCCTTGTTCCAAAGCCCCTGCAGGGTAGCAGGCAGCCCTTCCGCCCTGCTACATGCAATCATCAGATATCTTCCGTAATCAAAAAGGAGCTCCGTCAAAAGCAAATCACCCTCTTCTCCTACTTCTTTCAATCTCACATCTGTAGGCACATCATCTTCTTCAGTGGTCAGTTGAAGCTGTACTCTGCCGTATAATTCCCTGTAATCGGCCACATGCTCTGCTTTCAGCTTTTCATAGTCTTCAGCCATTGCTCTGTTCAGACATTCCGTAAGCTTTTCCTCTAAAAAGGCCTGCAACGCCTGATGATGGAGGAATTCCTGCTGTTCAAAGCCGGTCCACTCTTCCCAAACCTCAGGAAACAGACTGTTTTCAGCTTTTTCCATATAGCTCTTTACAAAAGCTTCTTTTTCCTCCTTACCATGCTGCAGGGTGGTGTCTGCGCTCCAATACAAATATACGGTATCTGCATCTCTCACTATCAGATTTTCCCCTATACAGTCCACGGTACCGCCCTCTGTTTTCGCAGAAAGCACCATGCGGAAATCAGCGCCGCCTCTGCCCTGACTCCCCCACAGGGTAATTGCACTTTTGCCAATCCGCCCTGCACCGTCACAGTATCTGTAACGGTCAAGATGAGCTGTGAGATTGGTTTTAGACCCTTCTGCCTTTATCTTCATCACGATACAATCAGCGGGGTGGGACGCAAACACTTCCCGGCATACCTTTTTATTTCCTATGGTGCAAGAAACACGAACTACTGCTTCATCTAAATTTAAGCTGCGCTTATAACCGGTTACAGCCTCCCTATTGTCAAAGTCAATATACAGATCCCCCAAAGTCTGATAAGGCTTCACACTATTGGGGCATCCTGACATGGCCTTGCACATCAGGTCCTGTGCCCCTCCTATCCGGCCCTCCCGCAAAAGACTTCGTATCCGGGGAAGATACTCTTTGGCATCAGGATTCAGACGGTCCGTATAACCGCCATACCACATACTTTCTTCGTTTAATTGTAAATGCTCCCCTGCGGGTCCGCCAAATACCATAGCCCCCATTCTGCCATTTCCGATGGGCAGTGCTTCCTCCCATTCTTTTGCAGGCTTGTCATACCATAATCTTTTCATTATAATCTCCTTTTCTGAAAGCAAAGGCCAATTTTACAAGCTTTTGCATAGGTGTTTCCAACCAGAAACACTACCATGCATTGTTCCCATCCCCACTCATCTTATATATTCATATGCGGAAACTCCGCGCCGTCACGGCTTTCCCCTTCCTTGTCTTCAAGCTTCTATTTGATAAACAAAATCAGCAAATGCAGCCCTTCCCCCCGGCTGTTTCGCGGAATACACAAAAAGAGCTACTCTGCATCCCGTAAAATGGTCCAGGCCAAATTTCAAATGATGCTCCGGCCCATGCACATGCCATTCTCCCTCTTCTTCATAGCCGAATACCGCAGTGTCCTTCATTTCCGTAAAATCGGCCCGGATACCCAGACGGACCTTACCCTCCTGATTTTGTATAAGGCAGCAAGCGTGCTCTGCCACCTTATAGGCATATCCGAAGCCATCCGCCTCAGGCACGGCATTTTGCATTACCACATAATAACCATCTGCCTTTCTGGTCAGGGCAATCATTCCCCAGGCTCCCTGCAGGGCTGCTATTCCTGCATAATCTCCTATCTGCAGACCCTGCCCGTCCACCAGCACTTCATAGGTGCCCCGGGGATAAATCATCCGTTGGGTGATAGTATTAGGTGCCTGGGTCAGACTACTGCACAGTCTGTCCGTACACACACTCCAAGTCCCCGCCTCACAATCCATTTCAGTCAGTTCCAAAACCGGTTCGTGATTAAACTGCCAGCAGCTTTTTAAGCCGAAAGTGCCGTACAGTCTGTCCGCCTCTGAAACAACCGTCCCGTCACTTTGCAGGCGGTATTTCTCCTTATTCATTTTAAAATCATCTCCGGACACCAAAGGCGTGTACTCATAACCCGGGCGTCCATCCGGTGTATCAAAGTACTCCGGCACTTTACCCTCCCGTCCAAACATAGGTAAATCTCCCTCAAAATCTACGGGAACCAATATGGGGATACGGCCTACTGCTCCGCTGTCCTGAAACATTACCGCAAACCATTCTCCCTCAGGTGTATCTACGATACCGCCCTGGGCCACACCCTGTCCGCAGTATCCCCTGTCATCATTAAACACATCTCCGCCTTTAAACTCTCCATCAACAGAATCTGCAACAAAACAGGCTTCCACCCGTCGCCAGCACTCCCTCAGGGAATGAATGAAAAACATATAATACTTTCCCTTTATTTTATAAAAATGACAGCCCTCATATCCCAGCCCCGGATGCCCCTCATCCACTACCGCAATACGGTGCAGGCCGCCCTCCAGAGGACCTGTCAGGTCTTTCTTTAATTCCTGAATATGAATCTCTTTATTACCGTATGCCAGATATACCCTGTCATCATCATCGAAGAGAAGGGAACAGTCATGATAAAAACCCTCTATGGTACTCTTCCTCCAGGGTCCCCGGATGTCCGTGGCACGATAGAGATAGGTAGTCCGCGTATCATTTGCCACAAATATCACATAAAACTCTCCTTTGTGATAACGCAGGGTAGCCGCCCACATACCTTTACCGTATATATGTGCGCCATCTTCCAGACACTGTCCCGGTGTGCTGTCCAGCCTGTCATATACAAAGCTTACATGCTCCCAGTCCTTTAAATTATAAGAACCCAGAATCTCACATCCGGGCATAAAATGCATGGTGGTACTTACCATATAATAGGTGTCTCCCACCCTGATCACATCCGGGTCCGGATAATCCAATCGCATCAGCGGATTAATACCCACCATACTATTCATCTCATTTTTGCCGGCAAACATATCCATGACCATATCCTCTTATTGTCCTATTGCTTACTGATAAATCATACCATATCACTTAAAGTAAAAACCGTCTGTCACACCTCTCCGGCATGGCAGACGGTTCTGTATTTCATACATAAACCACCCGTAGGGCACATTTATTTCACATAACCAAAACCTAAAATTGTAAATACTTTATCTTCATATCCGGGCTCCATCCGCACTTCCACATGGTATGTTTTACATTCCTTCTCCCTGAAACAGATATAAGGATTGCAGTGTGTCCAGCCGATCAGACGCGGATCTATGGTAAGCACCTTTTCACCGTCCACCCAGACCTGGGCAACACCTGTGTCTATAGAATTGGAATCCTTGTACACAATTAACAGGGTGCTGCACTCGATATCCATGCTGAAAGGAACCAATGCATCAGCCTTGGATCCGTCATAATACCAGTTATCAGGGAACTGAGGAGTAGCAATAATGTCCATATTCATCTCAACGTACTGCAGCTGTGTATCCGTACCGTCAAAACTTCCGGGCTGAATCACCGCTCCCACCTTATTGGTTTTACGGTCCAGTCTCTGTACATTCTGGAAGGCACCGCCAATGGCAGGTGCTATGGTATTGATATCAGGCATATCCTCATCCATGTCCATTGCATCCACGGTCTTAAGCAAATGAATCAGACCGTCTGCCATAATGGAATGCCCCACATTGGTGGGATGATAAATGTCGTAGAAATACTGGTTCTTGCTGACTACCTTGCCTTCACCGGCCTTAAGGTAAAACTGCTTTGTCACGGTATTCTTGGCACTGACCATGGGAAGATCGTAAGCTACACCCACAGGCGCCAGTCTGTCCTGTAAATTATAATCATCTGAGAAAACAGAAAACTCCAGGATTACTGCAGGTTCATTGTCAGATGCAAGAATCCTGCGCACCAGGGAGTCAAAGCACTCACCACCGGTTTCGTCTCCCGCATCATTTACCGCAAATTCCACTACTACAATATCAGGCTTTACGGTACCGTCTCTCAAAACATCCTTATCATAACGGATCATTCCCAGCTCAGAGGGAGTTCCACCCACACCGGCCTTGACATAGTGGATATTGTCCTCCAGACCTCTGCCGGTAAGCTCACACAGACCCTTAAACATCTTATAGGCATAGCATTCGGTATTAATAGGCACAGCGCCCGCTCCCTGGGTAATGGAGCCGCCGATAAATGCTATGGTTATCTCCTCACCTGCCCTGGCCTTATTAATAGCCTTCTTTAATCTGGCATTATTACCGGTCTGCACAATGGCATTCTTAATCATCTCTTTATATGCATCTGAGCCGAAGTCCACCGGATTCTCATCCTCTACTTCAGGTACATCATATCCGTCATACAGGTAGAGCTGCACAGATACATTTGCCATCATCTCCGGCTTGGCAAATTCAAAACGGATCTGTCCGGGTACATCGTCATCATCAGACCAGTCCCATGACTCTAAATCTATAATCATTTCCATGCCGTCTGCCTTGATAGGCACTACGATATTGGTACCGCTGACATAGGGATCTGTTTTGCCATACATCTGAAGAGCAAAATTCACCATTTCCTCATGCTCATCCATCTCTACGGTGACACCAATACTATGTACCAGTTTACGGAAATCCGCTGTAGTCTGTAACATATCCAAAATAGCGGAATCCTCAATATTTCCTACCAGTTTTGCAGCCGTAACCATACGTCCGCAATCCATCCACAAATGCTGTATTCCTCTACCGTCCGGCTGGGGCAGACCCGCTACGGACTTATCCCTCATGATGTAAAATCCCTTCCGTTTCATGGTCGGGTCTTTAGGTGCTACTACTCCTGGCATATTTATCCTCCTGTAAAATGAAATCGGGTATAAAACCCTATTAACGACTACGATTCCATTATACTCTTCATCATGTCATTATTCCATGGTTTTTTTGCTTAATTTCGGTCTTTTATTGCTCAAACTGCCAATCAAGCACTTCAAAACCTTCACCCTTGACTGCAATGAAATACAAATTATGTACGCCACTTATCTCACTTAACAGTTCGGCACTGTATGCTTCGAATTCATCATCCAACCCGTTTTCCAGAGGAATATAAGCAATCACCTCTCCAAAAAGCTTATCCGCACGGACCTGAATCGCACCTTCACTTCCGGTAACATTCCTGATATGCATGGTAAGGCTCTTTGCTCCCTGTCCGAAATCAACGCCCTGCACCTCCGTGAAATCGCCGATATTCACATTGCCCAGTGCCATATTACCAAGGCCGGTTTTCTTTGCCTGTTCATCTGCGCCCACACTGTCTGTGCCGCTCATCATGGATACATTTACCGCACTGTTTACAGCAAAAGCATCCACATATTTTAACTGGGTTCTGCCTTTGTATGTTTGTCTGATTTTACCGATGGTTCCGTCCGGCTGCATGGTAAATTCTTCAATATGAGTACTTCTGTAGCCCTTCTGGATACCCATTTCCTTTTCCATACTTCTGGCATGATAAGTGATATACCATTTGTCTTTGAAATTGAAAACACAGTGATGATTGTTGCCATACAGTCCGAATACCTTGCCGGGATTTTCCAGAATAACTTCCTTTAAGGTAAAGGGGCCCATGGGACTGTCACTTTCCATACAAACGATTTCTGCATTGACAAAACCGTATTTAGCGGTTCCTTCTGCATCCACCTGCCAGTTACTGCAGTAGGTATAATAGTATTTATCATTAAACTTATGGATACCTGAGTCTTCGAAAATGTAGGGAGCGTCTATCACCTTAGCCTCTCCTGCCACACTGATCATATCATCTCCCAGCCGAATCACTCTTCCTGTGCCGGGATCTGCTACACGCCCCTGGGGCACGCCGCCTCCGAAATACAGATATCCCGTGCCGTCATCGTCCACCAGCACTGCAGGGTCAAAAAGCCAGAGTACATTGGCACAATTAGGCACGCTTCTGGTAATCAGACCGCCGCCGATGGGGTCCGTCCAGGGACCAATGGGACTGTCTGCGGTAAGTACACCGATACCATTACCGCTGTCTGCAAAGTACAGAAAAAACTTGGGCTTTCCGTCAATCATTTTCCATGCTGCCGCAGGCGCCCATGAATTCCGTGCCCACTTGGCAGCGCCGTTACTTCCCGCCACCTGAATGGCACCATGGTCCGTAAAGTTCACCATATCATCAGTGGATACCACATTAATACTCTGAATCTTACTATAGCTGTTTTCAATTACATTGCCCTTTGCATCATATTCAAAGGCATCTGCGGTCATGTAAAAATACACTCTGTCCCCATACACCATGGCATAGGGATCCGCACCAAAACGCTGGGTCATGATGGGATTAGTATTCCCCGGCGTTTTGTAAAACTGGGTTGTTTTAATCTGTTTGGTCATCTCTTCCATTAACTTCTCCTCACTGTCCTCCTCAAAGGAGCCCTCCCCTTCTTCAGACACTATCTTTGTCTCCGCATCTTCCTGCTTGGTTTCGTCAGCCTCAGACGTATAATTCCCTGTTTCGGAAATATCAGATACTTCGCCTGCACAGCCTGTAAGCATAAGCGCCCACAGCAAAACACAACCTGCACATCTCATCATCCTTTTACTCAAAAACATATGAAAACACCATACCTTTCTGTCTTCCATACAGTTACAAGATTTCGCTTCACATAGATATATTAAACACAACCCATTTATACGCGCTCTTTATGCCTTGTGAATTAATTCCCAATTCTTGCTATTTATCCCGGGGCACACGTAAACAACGTATGGCATTCAATACCGCAAGTACCATTACACCCACATCCGCAAATATGGCCATCCACATATTAGCAATGCCTACGGCTCCTAAAATCAGGCAGACTCCCTTGATTCCAAGTGCCAGCACAATGTTCTGATAAACGATTCCCAGACACTTCCGGGAAATCCTGATTGCCAGTCCGATTTTGGCCGGATTATCATCCATCAGTACGATGTCTGCGGCTTCAATGGCCGCATCGGAGCCCATGGCTCCCATGGCGATACCGATATCTGCCCTGGCAAGCACCGGTGCATCGTTAATACCGTCTCCCACAAAGACCAGATTTTCTTTGGGGAGCTTACCTTCCAGCAGTTCCTCCACCGCCTTTACCTTATCTGCAGGCAAAAGCTCTGCGCGGACCTCATCCAGGCCCAGCTCACCGGCCACAGTCTCTGCCACTCTTTTGCTATCTCCCGTAAGCATCACAATCCTGCGGATGCCGCTCTTTTTTAATGTTGCTATGGTCTCCGCCGCATTTTTCTTTACCTTGTCTGCAATGAGAATATGACCCAGATATCTGCCTTCCGCGGCCACATGGACCACTGTACCCTTATCCGGCATCATACCCTTGCAGGAAATTCCCTCCTCTTCCATCAGCTTAAGATTACCTGCACAGATTCTCTGTCCGTCCAAATACCCCCGGATTCCTCTGCCACTGATTTCCTCCACATCACTTACCCGGCTATAATCCGGCGTTTTTCCGTAGAATTCCTGTAAACTGCGGCTGATGGGATGATTGGAATAGCTTTCCGCATATACTGCTGTTTCCAGCAGTTCTTCCTCTGAGATACCCTCGGCGGAGCACAGCTCCACCACTCGGAAAACGCCTTCCGTGAGCGTCCCTGTTTTATCAAAAACTACGTATTTTGCCTTGGATAATGCTTCCAGATAATTGGAGCCCTTTACCAGTATACCTCTGGCAGAAGCAGCACCGATGCCCCCAAAGAAACTAAGGGGAATGGAAATCACCAGGGCACAGGGACAGCTGATAACCAAAAAGGTTAAGGCCCTGGTAATCCATACTCCCCACAGCGGATCTCCACCTGTACATAGCCCCCAAAGAGGCGGTAATACTGCCAGCAAAAGTGCCGCCACACATACACAGGGCGTATAATATCTGGCAAATCTTGTAATAAAATTTTCCGTGCGGGACTTGCGAAGGCCCGAACTCTCCACCAATTCCAATATCTTGGAGACCGTAGACTCCCCGAAAGGTTTGGTGGTCCTGATTCTTAACACTCCCGACTGATTAATACAGCCGCTGAACACTTCATCCCCCGGGGCTACCTCTCTGGGCAGACTCTCTCCGGTAAGGGCCGCCGTATTCAGCACACCGCTTCCTTCTTCCACCACTCCGTCAATAGGAATACGTTCTCCGGGACGCACCAGGATCAGACCACCCACTTCCACTGTTTCAGGGTCTACCTGTTCCACAGCTCCGTCTTCGCCCTCCACATTGGCATAGTCCGGCCGGATATCCATAAGAGCCGCAATATTCCTCCTGCTTTTTCCTACAGCCACAGACTGGAACAACTCTCCGATCTGGTAAAAAAGCATCACTGCCACGCCTTCTTTATAATCTCCCAGACAAAAGGCTCCTACCGTTGCCACTGCCATCAGAAAGTTTTCATCAAAAATCTCTCCGTGAAAAATGCCCCATAAGGCTTTTTTCAAAATGTCATAGCCCACCACCAGATAAGGGATTACAAACAGACAAAAGCTTATGTAACCTTCTGTGGGTAACAGTGCAAAACCTACAGAAAGCACAGCGGCCATGATAATCCGTATGCATACTTTTTTCTGTTTCCTTGTCATATTCAAACCTCGCTTTTCCATACAATCAAATTTATATGCAATCAAAGATGCGGACAATCTTCCAATCGCCCGCATACCTGTCAATCTAAATATATTTCGCAGTCCGACGCTACTTTTCTGCATGCCTTTACTACCTGCTTCATCACCTTGTCTACATCGGCACCTTCTTCAAATTCCACAAAGAGCTTCTGGGTCATAAAGTTTACGCCTGCTGCCAGAATGCCTTCCACCTTACCTGCGGCCTCCTCCATTTTCAGTGCACAATTGGCACAATCCACTTCCACTTTATATGTTTTTTTCATACTAACCGCCTTTCTGCACGGGGATCATACACCTGTCGTGGTCCTCTCTGCTTATTACATATGAATAACTGTTCATATGTAAATATTACCACATCCTTGTTATTTGTCAAGACCAAAATCCATTCTCTTACTCTATAAGCTACTTTCCCATACCGATACAAGTCTGCTCCATGCCAATATCCTTTTCCTATCTATACGCAAAACTGCAGAGGTTATTCCTCTGCAGTCACTTCTCGATATTCACTTACATCCGCCTTGATCAGATTACTGCGGATATCAATCACGGGGCCCCCGGTTCCTTCGATATACTCTCTGGTAATGGTGACCTTGCCGATATTGTCATCCTTGGGAATCTCGTACATGATATCCAGCATGAATTCCTCAATAATGGAACGCAGGGCTCTGGCCCCGGTGTCCTTTTCCATAGCTTTCTCCGCTATAGCCTCCAAAGCTTCATCCGCAAACTCCAGCTTCACCTCGTCCAGCTCCAGCAGCTTCTGATACTGCTTAAGGATTGCATTCTTGGGCTCCTTCAGTATCTTTATCATCATCTCACGGGTCAGGCCTTCCAGGGTATACACCACGGGCAGACGGCCCAGGAATTCGGGAATCATGCCAAACTTACGCAGGTCCTCGGTGGTTACTTTGGACAAAATATTTTTATCCTTATCATACTTGTCCTTCAGCTCTCCGTTAAAACCGATGGATGCATTTTTACGCAGACGCTCCTTGATAATATCCTCTAATTCAGGGAAGGCACCGCCGCATATAAACAGAATATTACGGGTATTTACCGTGGCCAGGGGGACCATTGCATTCTTACTGTTGGCACCCACAGGCACCTCTACTTCCGCACCTTCCAGGAGCCTGAGCATACCCTGCTGAACGCTTTCACCGCTTACGTCCCTGGAATGGGTATTCTTTTTCTTGGCTATCTTATCGATTTCATCTATAAAAATAATGCCGCGCTCTGCCTTTTCCACATCATTGTCCGCTGCCGCCAAAAGCTTGGAAACCACGCTTTCAATGTCATCACCGATATAACCTGCCTCCGTCAGAGAAGTAGCATCCGTAATGGCCAGGGGCACGTCCAAAAGACGGGCCAGGGTCTTTACCAGATAGGTCTTGCCCGAGCCTGTGGGACCAATCATCAGTATATTGGATTTTTCGATTTCGATATCATCCATAGTGCCGGTGGCCACTCTCTTATAATGATTATATACTGCCACGGAAATCACCTTTTTG
>JAFXEW010000079.1 GCA_017513625.1 Lachnospiraceae bacterium
AGATAACGGCAATGATGCCTTTACAGAGAGCCTGTGGTGCTGAGAATCAGGTGAGAAACAAGTTGTCAAATGGACCGCTGAGGGCGCAGTCAAAAGTGTAGATGATTTTACACCCAGTATTCTGTGACGTGTTGGCATACGTCAGTTGCCGGGGATATGTTGGTATCCTGCTAAGCGTACAGCGTCATAGCTGTAAATCAAGGTGGCACCGCGGATAGTGTTTACTTTTTATTAAAGTATTGTATTCGTCCTTGACAGATTCTATTATTCTGTCAGGGGCGTTTTTGTTTTTATAAACTTCTTTGACAGAGACAATTCTGCAAAGGAGTTTTTCTTTTGCATAAAAAAGAACAGGAGGTAGGAAAACATGAACATTGTACCAACACTGGAAGAAGTAAAGCACTTTGCCGCAGAAGGATGCTACAAGGTAGTGCCGGTAAGCTGCGAGCTGTTGTCTGACTTCACAACACCCATTGAAACCATGAAGATACTAAAGAACGTATCAACCCACTGCTATATGTTAGAGTCTGCACAGGCAAATGATACATGGGGAAGATATACGTTTCTTGGATATGAGCCAAAGCTGGCAGTATCCTGTGTGGACGGTATGTTAAAAGCAGGGAATCTCACCATACAGTCAGATAATTCGTCGGAGTATCTAAGGCAGATACTGGCAGATTATAAAAGTCCGCGCTTTGATTATCTGCCATCCTTTACAGGCGGTCTGGTAGGGTATTTTTCCTATGATTACCTTGGCTACAGCGAGCCAACCGTCAGATGTAAGGTGGAGGATACGGAGTGTTTTAAGGATGCGGATCTGATGCTGTTTGATAAGGTAATAGCTTTTGACCATGTAAGACAGAAAATTGTTCTCATTATAAATATTTCTCTTGCGGAGCCGGAAACAGAGTATAACCGGGCGGTGCTTGTATTAAATCGGCTTGCAAAGCTGTTACGAACCGGAGAAAAGAAGGAAGAACCGGCGGGGCATCTGACAGGGGAGATAACACCGCTGTTTGATAAAGACACCTTTTGTGACATGGTAGAAAAAGCAAAGCACCACATCCACGAAGGGGATATCTTCCAGATTGTACTTTCCAACCGGTTAAGTGCATCCTTTGAAGGAAGCCTGTTAAATACCTACCGGGTGCTTCGAACCATGAATCCGTCCCCCTATATGTTTTATTTTTCAGGAACGGATGTGGAGGTGGCAGGAGCTTCTCCGGAAACCTTAGTTAAGTTGGAGAGTGGCGTGCTTCACACCTTTCCACTTGCGGGCACCAGACCAAGGGGAAAAACAGAAGCAGAGGATAAGGCACTGGAAACAGAACTGCTGGCAGATGAAAAGGAGCTTGCAGAGCATAACATGTTAGTAGACCTTGGAAGAAATGATTTGGGAAAAATCAGTAAATTCGGTTCCGTGCAGGTGGAAAAACTGCATTCCATAGAAAGGTTTTCTCATGTGATGCACATCGGTTCTACCGTAAGGGGAGAAATCAGGGAAGAGTTTGACGGACTGGATGCCATAGAAGCAGTGCTTCCGGCAGGAACCTTATCCGGCGCACCTAAAATACGTGCCTGCCAGCTTATCGCAGAACTGGAAAACAACAAGCGGGGTATCTACGGAGGTGCCATTGGCTATATCGATTTTACCGGAAACATGGATACCTGTATTGCCATTCGCATTGCCTATAAGAAAAATGGAAAGGTATTTATCAGAAGCGGAGCGGGTATTGTGGCTGATTCCGTTGCGGAAAAAGAATATGAGGAGTGCATTAACAAGGCGAAAGCCGTGGTGAATGCTCTGAAGATGGCGAAGGAGGCGGACCTATGATTCTGTTAATAGATAACTACGACAGCTTTTCCTACAACCTGTATCAGCTCATAGGAGAAATCAATCCTGACATCAGGGTCATACGAAATGATGAGATGAGTATAGAAGAAATCCGTAAGCTAAAGCCGGAGCGTATTATTTTATCACCGGGACCGGGCAGACCGGAAGAGGCAGGAGTAACTGTGGAGGTAGTAAAGGAACTTGGAAAGGATATTCCAATTTTAGGTGTATGTCTGGGGCATCAGGCAATCTGTCAGGCCTTTGGGGCAACCATCACCTATGCAAAGAAACTGATGCACGGAAAGCAGTCAGAGGCAGAGCTTGATACAAAATGTCCGCTGTTTCAGGGGGGGGCTAAGAAAACATTGGTAGCAAGATACCATTCCCTTGCAGCAGACCCGGATACCATGCCGGAGGAACTGCTTGTGACAGCTAAAACCTCGGATGGGGAAATCATGGCAGTCAGACACAGAGTATATCCCATATTTGGTGTACAGTTCCACCCAGAGTCCATTCTGACACCGGAGGGAAGAGGGATGTTATATCACTTTATAAAAAGCAAAGAGGCAGACTTAACAGCCGGAAGGGAGCAGGAAAATGATTAAAGAAGCCATTGTAAAAATTGTGAATAAAGAGGATTTGACTTATGACGAAGCGTATGCGGTCATGAATGAAATTATGAGCGGAGAAACTTCTGCTACACAGAATGCAGCGTTTTTGGCAGCGTTATCCACCAAGAGCGCCAGGGCAGAAACCACCGATGAGATTGCGGGCTGTGCGGCAGCCATGCGTGCACATGCCACAAAGGTGGAAACGGATATGGAACTGTTTGAGATTGTAGGAACCGGAGGGGATAATGCCCACAGTTTTAACATTTCCACCACATCAGCGCTAGTTGCCGCTTCTGGTGGCATGAAGGTGGCGAAGCACGGAAATCGGGCTGCATCCTCACAATGTGGAACTGCTGACTGTCTGGAAGCCCTTGGCGTAAATATCAACCAGAGTCCGAAAAAGTGTAAGGAACTGCTTAACGAAGTGGGGATGTGTTTCTTTTTTGCACAGAAATACCACACCTCCATGAAGTATGTTGGTGCCATCCGCAAGGAACTGGGCTTTCGGACAGTGTTTAACATTTTAGGTCCTCTGACCAATCCGGGAACTCCGTCCATGCAGCTTTTGGGCGTGTATGATGATTATCTTGTGGAGCCACTGGCACAGGTGTTGATTAACCTTGGCATCAAACGAGGCATGGTGGTATACGGACAGGATAAGCTGGATGAAATATCCTTAAGTGCGCCTACCACCATCTGTGAAATCCGTGACGGATGGTTTAAATCTTCTGTCATTACACCGGAGGAATTTGGCTTTGAGCGTTGCAGAAAAGAAGATTTAAAGGGCGGTACACCTGAAGAAAATGCAAAACTGACCATTGCTATTTTGCAGGGAGAAAAAGAACATAAGAGAAATGCAGTGCTTCTAAATGCCGGGGCTGCACTTTATATTGGCGGTAAGGCAGAGAGTATGAAAGAAGGAATTGCTCTTGCGGCGGATTTGATTGACTCCGGTAAAGCACTTGAGACACTGAATAAACTGATTGAAGTAAGTAACCGTCCGGAGGTAGAAGAATGACTATATTAGAGCAGTTGGCAGAACATGCAAGGAAACGTGTGACAGAGGCACAAGAAACAGTTTCCATAGAAAAGATAAAGAGAATGGCACTTAGTATGCCAAAAGGAGCCTTTGCTTTTGAAAAGGCATTAAAGAAGCCTGAAATATCTTTTATCTGTGAGTGCAAGAAGGCTTCTCCATCAAAGGGTGTAATAGCAGAGGAGTTTCCCTATGAAAAGATTGCACTGGATTATGAGGATGCCGGGGCGGATGCGATATCCGTCCTGACAGAGCCGAAGTGGTTTCTGGGAAAAAATGAATATTTGCAGGAAATCAGTCAGATGGTATCCATCCCCTGTCTTCGAAAGGATTTTACGGTAGATGAATATATGATATATGAGGCAAAGGTGCTTGGTGCATCGGCGGTATTGTTGATCTGTTCCATTCTGACTGAAAAAGAACTTAGTGACTATATCAAAAGCTGTGACAATCTGGGGCTGTCGGCTCTGGTAGAAGTCCATGATGAAAGGGAAGTGCAGATGGCAGTGAATGCAGGAGCCAGAGTAATCGGCGTGAATAACCGTAATCTGAAGGATTTTACCGTGGATGCAGAGAACAGCAGAAGGCTTCGAAGTCTTGTGCCGGAGGAGATTCTGTTTGTGGCAGAAAGCGGTGTAAAGACAAGAGCGGATATAGAGGCTTTGCAGGAGATAGGAGTGGATGCGGTGTTAATTGGAGAAACAATGATGCGTGCAGAGAATAAAAAAGCAAAGCTGAAAGAACTGAGAGGCTGCCTATGACCAAGATAAAGCTATGCGGATTAAAAAGGGAGTGCGATATAGAATGGGCAAATGAACTGCAGCCGGATTTTGTAGGTTTTGTGTTTGCAAAGGAAAGCAGGCGGTATGTGGCACCGAAGGAGGCTGTTATTTTAAAGTCATTGCTTTTGCCATCTGTTCAGGCTGTGGGAGTATTTGTAAATGCAGACATAGAGGTGATTGCTGCTATAGCAGAGATGGGCATCATTGATGTGGTACAGCTTCATGGAAGCGAAGATGCAGTATATCTGGAAAAACTTCGAAAGAGAATACAGCTTCCCATTATTCAGGCATTTCGGATAAAGACAGCAGAAGATGTGCAAAGAGCAGAAAAAAGTATTGCCGATATGGTACTTTTGGATGCCGGGGCAGGCTGTGGAGAAGTTTTTGACTGGAATCTGTTGAGTGAAATGAACAGACCTTATTTTCTGGCAGGCGGTTTGACATCACAGAATGTAGCAGATGCCATAGATAGTCTGCATCCCTATGGTGTGGATGCCAGTTCTTCACTGGAAACAGGTGGAGGAAAGGATGAAGAAAAAATGACAGCTTTTGTAAAGGCTGTACGAGGAAAGGATGATAAAAATGACAGATAAAAAAGGACGCTTCGGAGTTCACGGAGGACAATATATCCCGGAAACCTTAATGAACGCAGTGATAGAATTAGAAGAAGCCTATAACCGGTATAAAGAGGATGCAGAGTTTAACCGGGAACTGCAGGAACTATTAAATGAATATGCAGGCAGACCGTCAGGATTGTATTTTGCAAAGAAGCTGACAAGAGAGCTTGGTGGTGCAAAAATTTACTTAAAGCGTGAGGATTTGAACCATACCGGCTCCCACAAAATTAATAATGTCTTAGGGCAGGCGCTCCTTGCAAAGAAAATGGGGAAGACCAGACTGATAGCAGAAACGGGAGCCGGTCAGCATGGTGTGGCAACTGCCACCGCCGCGGCATTTCTTGATATGGAATGTGTGGTATTTATGGGGGAAGAGGATACCAAAAGACAGGCATTAAATGTGTACCGCATGAAGCTTTTGGGGGCAGAGGTGATTCCCGTTACCAGCGGAACCGCTACCTTAAAGGATGCGGTTTCTGAGGCAATGAGGGAATGGACTTCACGGATTGAGGATACCCATTATTGTCTCGGCTCGGTCATGGGACCGCATCCTTTTCCAACCATAGTGCGTGATTTTCAGGCAGTGATTTCCAGAGAAATCAAGGAGCAGATACTGCAAAAGGAGGGAAGACTTCCGGATGTGGTGATTGCCTGTGTAGGCGGTGGTTCCAACGCAATTGGCAGCTTTTATCATTTCATAGAGGATAAAGAGGTACGACTCATTGGCTGTGAAGCAGCAGGCAGAGGAATCGATACCTTTGAAACAGCAGCAACCATCAATACGGGAAGACTTGGCATTTTTCATGGAATGAAGTCCTATTTCTGCCAGGATAAATACGGGCAGATAGCGCCGGTATATTCCATCTCCGCAGGACTGGACTATCCAGGCATTGGACCGGAGCATGCAAATCTCCACGATATGGGAAGGGCAGAATATGTACCTGTAACGGATGAAGAGGCGGTGGAATCCTTTGAGTTCTTGTCAAGAACTGAGGGTATTATTCCGGCAATTGAGTCTGCCCATGCAGTGGCCTATGCCATGAAGCTGGCACCAACATTGGATAAGGATAAAATTATCGTAATTACCATTTCCGGCAGAGGCGATAAGGACTGTGCAGCCATTGCCAGATACAGAGGGGAGGATATTTATGAATAAGACAGGAGCACAGCAAATCAAAGAAGCATTTTTGAACGGTAAGGCATTCATCCCATTTCTGACCTGCGGAGATCCTGACCTTGAAACTACGGGGAAACTTGTAAAGGCAGCCGTAGAAAACGGAGCGGATATCATAGAGCTTGGAATTCCTTTTTCAGACCCCACAGCAGAGGGGCCGGTCATTCAGGGAGCAAACTTAAGAGCGTTGCAGGGAGGTGTGACAACGGATGAGATATTTGAATTTGTGCGGGAATTGAGAAAAGAGGTAACTGTTCCACTTGTGTTTATGACCTATGCGAATGTAGTGTTTTCCTATGGGGCAGAGGAATTTATCAGTACCTGTCAGGAGATAGGAATTGACGGAATGATTCTGCCGGATTTACCATTCGAGGAAAAAGAGGAGTTTGCACCGATTTGTAAAAAGTATGGTGTTGCCTTGATTTCTATGATCGCTCCCACATCTGATAAAAGAATTGCCATGATTGCAAGGGAGGCGGAAGGATTTTTGTATCTTGTATCAAGTCTTGGCGTGACAGGAACCAGAAGTGAGATTACAACGGACCTAGCATCCATAGTCAAAGTTGTGCGGGAAAATACGGATGTTCCGTGTGCCATTGGGTTTGGAATCTCGACTCCTGAGCAGGCGGAAAAGATGGCAAAGATTGCAGATGGCGTAATCGTAGGTTCAGCCATTATAAAACGCATTGCAGAGTATGGTAAGGATTCTGTAAAATATGTGGGGGAATTTGTTAGAAGTATGAAAAGAAGTATGAAAAATAAAAAAAGTGTTGACAACTTTTTTTGATGGGTGTATTATCACAACCATGAAGGCAATGGCGTCTTTGAGGTGAATACCTTGAAGACGTTTTTTGTCTTTTTTTATTTATTAAATACGAAGATTGTGCTGTGAAAGCAAAGAGTTTAAGGAGGATTAAGAGATGTCGTATGTTGATGAGGTAATTGAACAGGTAGTGAAGCAGAATCCTGCGGAGCCGGAATTCCACCAAGCAGTTAAGGAAGTGTTAGAATCTTTAAGAG
>JAFXEW010000080.1 GCA_017513625.1 Lachnospiraceae bacterium
ATCCTTATACTCCATTCCAGCAGCCAGCCCTGCCACGAATAGAATTGTTAGGAGAAAAGCACAGGGTACAGCGTACCCAAAGTGCTTTAATCGGTTACTTTCAGTTATCCATTTCATAGCTAATAGAGTTTATACCACCAGTTAGAACTCATAATCATAAAATAACATGAGCCGTCATTTCTGGAAGCATCATCTGATATATATATTACAAATGAGCTTGTACTATTGACCTGTACCGTTGGTTTCATTTCATTTGTTCCTATACCAGTGGCAAAAACCATATATCCAGATGGTAGTGATCCAGATTTCATGGTGAGTGTATAATATCCCTTTCCAGATCTGGTGATATTCATCATTGCGGATAAAGCCTTACCATTATACCAGTAGCCAGACAAATAGCAGTCTGCTTGCTTTGCAGCCCCATTAAGTGTGCCCATTGCAAGCACGAGAGGGAAACGCCCCTCCCCTCCATCATTGATAAAATCCTGCTGAGAAAACCTATTAGACAGCTCCCAAGCAGCATTGCATCCAGAGGATGTTTCTTTTGTTTTTATACAGGTGAACTCAGCCCATTCTTCAGGGCGAATAATGGCATTATACCCAGACATATCTTCCCAGGACACAAATCCATCATAATCAGCACCGAATGCATGGCAATACACCTTGTAATTTGCGTTAGTTCCTGCTGCACCACTATTATACATCCTTATAACCTTTCCGATATGCTTAACATCCGCTTCAAGTGAAATACTCTTAACGGTTGTTACTGCTGGCAAATGAAAGATATTGGCATCCTCAAAATCCCCACTGGTTGCACTGGAAAGCTGTAGGATTCCGTTAAGTCTTACAATGCCGTTTTTACCATCCAGGTATATGCGACCATCAGCACTTTCTAATCGGTTGTTCCTGAATACCCAGCCAGCGATATTTGCACCCTCAGCCAAAAGTAGCTGAGTAGCCACCTGTTCAAACTGAGATCCAAAGGAATTCCAGTATTCCGTATTAGTCGGAAATTTACCTTTGAAAGTAGTGTTATTTTTTATAGCTACAGCATCTGCATCCACACGAGCAACATAGTACACACCGTTATACTTGACTGCATCCACACGAGCTGAGTTACCATGATAGGTTTTACTGCTGTCATAGTTACCCTGGAAAGTCAAAGCTGGGCTATCTCCCTTATCACCTTTATCTCCCTTATCACCTTTATCTCCCTTATCACCTTTTGAGCCAGTTACACAGATTGCTGCTGTGGTTGTGCTGGTGCCATTTGTGTAGGTAATAATTGAGCGTGTCCAGATATACCATTTATCTTTCCACTCGGGGCGTGTCGATCTCCAGGATCCATTAAGTAGGGAGGTAGCAGAGCTGGATAGATAGTATTGCTCCACGATTAAAGATACACCAACACCAGATCCACCAGTGGCACCCTTTCCACCTGTAATACAAGCTGCTTTTGTGGTGCTTGTAGTACCATCAGAATAGGTTGTTTTTGTTCTACTCCAGATATACTTTCCATCCTCCCAGGTTGGTGCTGTAGTCTGCCAGCCAGAGGTTGGTGCTGTAGTGTTTGAGTTGCTGATAGCATACTCCACATCAACAAGTGTTACAGCCTTTCCATCCTTACCATCATACGGATTTACTCTTACAGGAGTGCTCCAGTTCTGAATGAGAGTATCAGCGTTGCCATTCATTACCTTTGTTATATCAGATATTGGCAAAGCTCCGTTAAGGATCCTTATATCATCAAACAATACGGTGGATCCAAACATATTATCATCATACAGAGAGAAACCCACTGGGTGCTCACTCAGGTTTGCAGAATGAAGCAGCACTCCATTCTTGAATACGGAAACGGTGCGATCATTGAAACGGAAAGCCAGGTGTAACCAAGTG
>JAFXEW010000009.1 GCA_017513625.1 Lachnospiraceae bacterium
CAGGATGGCCCGGAACATGTAATCGTTGGTAAAGCCGTAGTCAATAGGCCCTGTGGCCTGTTCATAAGTACAAGAAATGATTTTAGACATGGGATCCCTCCTTAAAATAGAATTGAATTTAGAAAATAGCACCACGGACCCGTGGCAAGAAACTGCGCCGAAAGGAGCAGGTGAAAAGAGTATAGCACAGCAGAAATACGAAATAAAGGCTATAGATAGACTTTTTGAAGATGGCTTCATAAATCAGGATATTTTAGCCGGAACTCTTGACAACAGCCGGAGCCTTAACCGATATTGTTATGTACAGAATACTGAACACTAAAAAAAGAGGATGCTCACTTTGGGGGCACCCTCAATTTGTGCATTATTCAGTTTGCGGAACCATTAATCAAAGTATGTCAAAGCGTAGATAAAACGGTCTGCCACGGCTTCCCGGCCGGCCTGATTCAGCTTGATATTGTCCTTCAGATATTCCCGGGCGTTATCTTCGTTTATGGTACCGTAAATATTGTCCACAAAGGAAACGGCTCTTTCGGAACACATATCACCCTGAAGAATACAATAGGTGGACAGGACGTCCTCCTTGGGGTTGTATTTATACTGGTCGCTGCTTACATATTCACCCTCTTCATTTACTGCAAAGGCATAGGTGGGGGACATTACGATGATACGAATGTGGGGATAGGTGTCCTGGAATACTTCCAGACCTGCCACCAGATTGCCGGTAAATGCGGTAAGGTTCTTATGGTATGAAATATCGTAAATATAATTGCCCATCATATAGTCCTGGGCGTCGTACATAACTGCTATTACATCCACTTCATTAAAATCAATGGACGTCAGTTGGTCCAAAATACCATCAATTCCGGGAGGTGTGTCCTCTCCCAGTGCGGCTGCGGCTTTGTCAAAGACCTGGGTGTCCGTAATGCCGCAAGCAAGGCATGCCAGCCAGTAAAAGGTGTACGCATCCATGGGATGTTCATTGGGCACCCATTCCTGAGAAGCCAGATAGCTGCCTTCTACAGCGCAGTTGTAAATCACGGCGTCTGTTTTATCCTGAATAATATTCAGCAGACTGTCAGGGGACTCACGGTCGTCTGCAAAGGGTGCATTGCCGAAGGCCACGATGGTGGTTACACCGTCGTCTACCCGTCCTTCCAGGAATTCATCATCAACGGGAAGAATCAGGTCCATCACGTCCTCGTATTTACCTTCTCCATCCTTAAATATTTCGGACTGGTCCACATATTCGCCGAAGTTGGCAAAACGGCACACCGCAAAAATCACAACACCAAGTATGATAACAGCTGTAGCGATATGCATATAATGCTGTGCGACTATATGTTTCAGGCGTTCTATGATACGCTCCGGTGCTTTATCTTCCGGGGCATCATCTTGGGTCGGGAGGTCACCTTGTGCCGGCTCAGACTCCCGGGATTCAGTGCCGGGAAGCAGGTCCAAATCAATGATTTCAGTTTCTTCAAAATGGTCTGTATGTTGCATAATCTCTCAATCTTTCTCTTCAATTAAACTGCAAATATACTTTAATTAAACGGATAATTCCGGATTCATTACGGTTTATTTTACTATTATATCCGGGCAAAGTCCATAAAAAACAAAAATTTAAGAAAATCTGAAGAAATTGCGTAATGGCTTGAAGTGTGGTTTTTTCAATGATATAATAGAGCAGTATGTGATGAAAGTACTATTGAAAGGAATAGATGATGAAAAAGGTTTTTAATCATACGAAGCGTCCGGAGCAGGAGTTTAATCCTCAGGATGCAGAATGGGAATATGAAGCCATAGAAGAGGAAATATCCGAAAGTGCCCCGCAGCAGGAGCAGTGGGAGGAAACCACGGAGGGTTACTATGACGAAGAAGGTAACTGGGTGGCTACTGCCGGTGGTTTTTATGACGAAAACGGTCAGTGGGTAGACGGTTATTATGATGAGAATGGCCGGTTTATCTACACCGGCGGCTTTTATGATGAAGAGGGCCAGTGGGTGGAGACTGACGGTTATTATGACGAGGAGGGCCGCTGGGTTTATATCGGTGGTTACTATGACGAGACAGGTGCATGGATAGTTGCAGAAGGTACTTTTTATGCAGATAATACCGCTCCGGAAGCAGAGGCTGTTCAGGAAGAAACTGAAGAGGCCGCTGCTGCAGTAGTGGCTGCTGTTGCTACCGGGGAAGCAGTGCAGGAAGCCATGACGGTTCAGATGGATACTGAAGCCATAAAGGAGCAGGCCCGCATATATGAAGAAGAGGATGATGAGGAAGAGGAAGAAGAGCCTGTGATCATCCCCATTAACCGCGGAAACGGATTTATGGATTTTGTTATTGTGGCAGCAAGTATATTGGTACTTGTACTTGCGGTTGTTATCGGCGGCATTTACCTTAAAGGCAGAGGCGACGATGCGTCTGATGAGTTTGTAACGGTTGGAACTCAGTTGCAGGGTATAGAGCTGGTAGGTGATGAAGGTATCGCTGCAATCGGACAGGCAGAGAAGGACAGAATCAATCAGTTGCTGGCGGAAAAGGAAAAGGAAGAGGAGGAGAATTCCGGTTATATCGAAAATGATTATAACCAGCACGTTTCTGTAGGATACTCCCTTACTTCCGTATTAAAGGACCTGAAGATTAAATTTACCAACAAGACCACCAGAAAGCTTATTTCCAGCGTGCCTTTTTCAGTTGAAATCAGGGACGAAGGCGGTAAGGTACAGGTATGGCAGGATGATGACAGGGACGGTATTATTTATAAGGATTCTCTGGCACCCGGTACCTACGAAGTAAAGATGGTGGCACTGGATGATGCCAGATATGACAAATATACCATTCCTACATTGGTGCAGTCCGTGGTGGTAAGAAAGGACATCACCTATACCAAGGTGGACGTGTCCAACGAAATTAAGAGCGAATCGGAAATCGATGCCAGCAAGGAAGATACCAAGAAAAACGAGACGGAAACAGAGTCCGTATTACCGGATACTGTTACATGGGTAGAGAGTACCATGACGGGTAATTCCTATATCGAAGTGCCTAAGAACACCATTACGGATCCTACCAAGCTGACGGCAAGTGCAGGATTTATAAAGACAGCACTGTTTGCACCTAAGTACCTCAGTGTATTGCCGGATGTTACGCCGGATACACAGCAACCTTCAGAGACACCGTCAGTGCCTTCAGAGACACCGAGTACTTCAGCACCTTCAGAGACGCCGAGCACTTCAGTGCCTTCAGAGACGCCGAGCACTTCAGCGCCTTCAGAGACGCCGAGTACTTCAGCGCCTTCAGAGACGCCGAGCACTTCAGCGCCTTCAGAGACACCGAGTACTTCAGCGCCTTCAGAGACACCCGGCACTTCAGAGTCTTCTGAAACATCAAGTACTCCGGAATCAACTACAACGCCGGAATCTACTTCCGGTTCTGATGAAAGCAGCTCATCCGAAGAAGAGTCTGATACGAGCGAGACAGAAGAGGAAGAGTTAAAGCCTATAGGCTCTC
Organism: Lachnospiraceae bacterium; assembly: GCA_017513625.1. Taxonomy (GTDB): domain Bacteria; phylum Bacillota; class Clostridia; order Lachnospirales; family Lachnospiraceae; genus Acetatifactor. The sequence continues at coordinate 3,511 of JAFXEW010000009.1, forward strand.
TTACCTTGAGCAAAACGGATGTGGAACTGTACGTGAAGGCAGAGGAAAACAAACCTTCGGTGATGAACGTTACTGCTACTGCAGGTGGTTTTACGGAAGGTAAAAAGATTATTTACTCCATTGAGAGTTGTACGACTGATATTATGACGGTAAGTGCCAATGCAAATACGGGAGAAATCGGTATTGTGGCTAAGGCGGCAGGTAAAGGTACGATAGTGGTTTCTGCAAATTATGCGGAAGACGGCACTGCAAGCACCAAAAAGACCGCTACCATCAATGTGGTTGTTAAGGGCGGTGAGAAGCCTGTACTGACATTGGAAAAGACACAGACTACAGTTTACATCGGTGCAGACCCCGTGGGCACTTTAAAGCTTAAGATTGAGCCTAAGGTGGAAGGCGCTAAGGTATCCTTTGAAATCAAGGATCCTGCTTACTTTAAGGCGGAATGGGATGAAACCAACAGTCTGATTAAACTTACCGGTTGGGCAGAGATTAACTCTTCCTTTACGGTGAAATATACCTATGAGGATGGACAGGAACCTGTGACAGCAACTTGTGCGGTTACGGTAAAGAAACATCCCAAGAACGATACCACAACAGCACTTGTGGATAATTCTAAACGCGCTATTTACGTATACGAAAATGAAAAGTACAGAGCGGCAACCTATGCGGATTATTATACCGCAAGCAAGTTCTTTGTACAGGGTGAACCCAAGTACACCGGATGGCAGACCTTAAACGGCAAGCTGTACTTCTTTACGGCAGCAGGCGATAAGGTGACCGGCGAACAGGTTATTCAGGGTGCAAAATATAATTTTGCCAGCGACGGTTCTCTGGTAACAGGCAGCGGAACCTTGGGTATTGACGTATCCAAGTGGAACGGCACCATTGATTGGAAAGCAGTGAAGAATTCCGGTGTGTCCTATGTCATTATCAGATGCGGTTACCGCGGTTCTTCCAAGGGTGCGCTGATTGAGGATCCTAAGTATAAGGAGAACATCAAGGGTGCTACTGCGGCAGGATTAAAGGTGGGAGTATACTTCTTTACCCAGGCTGTTAACGAAGTGGAAGCGGTAGAAGAAGCATCCATGGTACTTGACCTGGTAAAGAATTACAAGATATCTTATCCCATCTTCCTGGATGTGGAGTCCAGCGGCGGACGTGCGGACGGATTGGACAAGAATACCCGTACCAAGGTGATTAAGACCTTCTGTGAAACCATCCGCAGCGCAGGCTATACACCCGGTGTATATGCAAATAAAACCTGGCTTACCAACAAAATGAATGCCGGCGAACTGGGCGCATATAAGATATGGCTGGCGCAGTATGCGGCAACGCCTACCTACAGCGGCAGATATGACATGTGGCAGTATAAGGACACCGGTAAGGTAAGTGGTATCAGCGGAAATGTAGATTTAAATATCAGTTATCTGGGATACTAATGTTGATAAAGATTCAAATGGGGACGGCAGGCGCCGTTCCCATTCGATGCGTTTAAAAATAAGTGTTTGGTACACGGTGTGCGAGGGAAAGGACGTGATGATATGAAAATAAACAGAAAAATTGGAATCGGTCTTTTCTGGCTGGTTGGAATTATCATGGCTGCGATTATCCTTCTGCACTATAATCCGGCGGCTCCGCAGCAGGCAGAACTGGCTAAAAAGCTTATATCCGTTGGGGTAATTGCTTTTGCGTGTACTGCTTTTACGGTATGGTACGATAAGATAACAAGTCTTCCCGTAGAACTGTTCCAGAGCAGGCATCTGATTTGGAAGCTTGCCAAGAATGATTTTAAAAAGCGCTATGCAGGCTCCTATATGGGGGCACTTTGGGCCATGGCGCAGCCGGTAGTAACCGTGCTTATGTATTATTTTGTGTTTGATAAAATATTCGGCAGCAAGGGGCCTGAGCTCAGAAGCGGCGTGGAAGTGCCCTTTGTGCTTTTCCTTACGGCGGGGCTGGTGCCCTGGTTTTACTTTAACGAGGCTTTGAATAACGGAACCAATGCGTTGTTGGAATACAATTATCTGGTTAAAAAAGTGGTTTTCAAAATCAGTATCCTGCCCATTATTAAAATAATTGCGGCATCCTTTATTCATGTATTTTTTGTGGGGATACTACTGGTACTGGCTGTTTCTTACGGTTACTATCCGAGTGTATATACTTTGCAGCTGGTTTATTACAGTTTGTGTCTGTTTATTTTTGTGCTGGCACTGTGCTATTCCACCTGTGCCATTGTTGTGTTCTTTAAAGACTTGTCCCAGATTATTAATATCGGTCTGCAGATCGGTATGTGGGCGACTCCCATTCTCTGGGATTTGGGCTCCCTAGACAGTAAGTGGGTGGTTATTCTGAAGCTGAATCCGTTGGTATACATTGTAAACGGTTACCGCAGTGCTATTTACGAACAGCAGTGGTTTTTTGAAGACTTCTTCTCCACCATGTATTTCTGGATTTTTACGGTGGTGCTGTTCGGACTTGGCACATTAATATTCAAGCGGTTGAAGGTGCATTTTGCAGATGTACTTTAAGATTGGATGGGCAGCTTTTGTTGTTGGTGATATTGATGCCTATAGCCAGAATAATGATGTATTGTGTACCCTGGTATGATGATTTCTCTTACGGAGACCTGACAAAGGACCTTTGGGAAATGAAGCATTCCTTTTGGGATGCTTTATATGGAGCACTTTTTACTTCGCGGACCATGTGGTATGCATGGCAGGGCACCATACCTCCTGCTTTTTCATGGCACTTATGAGCCCAATAAGTATATGGCAGACTATTTTAATAAAAACAGTATTGTTTGCATTGCGCCTGAGAGTGAAGAATAAGAAAGGTTTTTGACATGGAACAAAAACAGGATGAAAAGCAGCTGGCCATTGAGGTCAGTAACGTGGCAAAAATATATAAGCTGTATGATAAGCCCTCGGACCGTCTGAAGGAGGCCCTGGGATTTGGCAGGGGCAAAAGGCATAAGCTGAATTATGCCTTAAATGGTGTGAGTATGGATATCCGCAAAGGAGAGACTGTGGGTATTATCGGCACCAACGGCTCCGGTAAATCCACCATACTGAAGATTATTACAGGGGTATTGAATCCTACCTCCGGCAACGTAAAGGTAAATGGCAGAATATCTGCCCTACTTGAGCTGGGAGCCGGATTTAACATGGAATACAACGGTATCGAAAATGTATATTTAAACGGTACCATGATGGGATTTTCCCAAAAGGAAATAGATGAAAAATTACCGGAGATACTGGAATTTGCGGATATCGGTGACTATGTATACCAGCCGGTGAAAACCTATTCCAGCGGTATGTTTGTGCGACTGGCCTTTGCGGTTGCCATTAATATCGAGCCGGAGATTTTGATAGTAGATGAGGCATTGTCCGTGGGAGACGTATTTTTCCAGGCTAAATGCTATCACAAATTTGAAGAATTCAAGGAAATGGGTAAGACCATTATCTTTGTCAGCCATGATTTGAGCAGTATCAGTAAGTATTGTGACAGGGTATTTCTCCTGAACAAAGGTAATCTCCTGGGCGAGGGTACTGCCAAGGAAATGATTGACGCATACAAGCGGGTGCTGGTAGGACAGTATGAATTGCCCGAGGGAGACCGTAGCGGCGTAGGGGAAGAACTGCAAAATGCCATGAACGGTAAAGGAACCGGTGAAGTGCCGGGAACGGTAAACCCCCATCTTCAGGAATACGGAACGGGACAGGCCCGAATCCGTGAGTTTTACATCACTGACGACAGGGGCGTACGTACCGGGGCAGTGTTGAAGGGCTCTGAATTTACGGTGCACATGACCGTGGACATCAATGATGCCATTCCTGCCCCCATATTTGCCATGTCCTTTAAAAATGTGCAGGGCACGGAGATCACCGGAACCAATTCCATGATAGAAAAAGCATTTCTCGGTAATGTAATGCCGGGCCAGGTGAAAAAGGTCACCTTTACTCAAAAAATGACTTTGCAGGGTGGCGAATACCTGATATCCCTGGGAGTAACGGGATATAACGGTGATGTATTTGAAGTATATCACAGATTATATGACGCACTGAATGTTACGGTAGTATCGGACAAAAATACAGTGGGTTATTACGATATGGAGTCCCGTGTGGAAGTAATATCCGCAGAAGATGCAAATGACAGCAATGTCATAAATGCAGAGGATAAGTTCCACGTGGTTTAGGACGGTATAGGAGGCTCTTTTGGAAAGAAAGGAACAAATCGGTAAGATCGTACTTGACCTGGGTAAATATCCCGGAGAGGATTATTATTGTGACGGAGCAGTGGAGGACGAGCTGCTGCGTATTGTAAAGAATTTATCCCCGGTGGAGTATGCAAGGGTGATTGAAGAAAGCTGTAGCTGGCCTGTTTTGTATCATTTATCTCCGCTGCGTGAAAATATAGTGGACTGGATTCCTATGGATAAGGACTGTAAGGTGCTGGAAGTGGGAAGCGGTTGCGGTGCCATTACAGGGGCTCTTGCCGCCAAGGCAGGCAGTGTGACATGTGTGGATCTGTCTAAAAAGCGCAGTATGATAAATGCTTACAGACACAGTGAATGTGACAATGTAACCATTCATGTAGGTAATTTCAAAGATATAGAGCCGGATTTAGACAGAGATTATGATTTTATCTGTCTCATTGGTGTATTTGAATACGGACAGGGATATATAGGCGGAGAGACCCCCTATGAGGATTTCCTGCGGATTCTGCAGGCTCATTTGAAGGAAGACGGACGCATTATTATTGCCATTGAAAACAAGCTGGGCATGAAATATTTTGCAGGCTGTAAAGAGGACCATCTGGGTACTTATTTCAGCAGTATCGAAAACTACCCTCAGGGCGGTGGTGTGCGTACTTTTTCCAAGAAAGGACTGGAGAAAATCTTTGCCGCATGCGGTGTAAAGGAAAGTCATTTTTACTATCCCTACCCGGATTATAAATTTATGACCGCTGTTTACAGTGATGAGTATCTGCCCGGTAAAGGAGAGCTGACCAATAATCTCCGTAATTTTGATCGGGACAGAATGCAGCTTTTTGATGAAAAATACGCTTTTGACAGTGTGGCGGAGGATGGATATTTCCCTGTGTTTTCTAATTCCTACCTGGCTGTACTGGGCAAGGGCTTTGATACGAAATATGCTAAGTATTCCAACGACAGGGCGCCCGAGTACCGTATCCGTACAGAGATATGCAGGGATGCGTCGGGGAAGGCCTGTGTGCGGAAATATCCCCTGTGTCAGGAGGCTCAGGAACATGTACGAGGCATGGCCGCCGCATATGAGGGCTTAAAGGAGCGCTACAGCGGCAGTAAGTTAGAGATAAATAAATGTGAGCTTACTGAGGGTGACGAGCTTTTTGCAGAGTTTGAATTTGTAAAAGGACAGCCTCTTTCCGAGCTTTTGGACGGATGTTTGGAGCGCAAGGATACGGATGGGTTTCACAGATATTTCAAGGAATATGTGGAACGTATCGGCTATAACAGTGAATATCCGGTGGCAGATTACGATTTGATTTTTGCCAATCTGCTGGTGGATGGGGATGTGTGGACCCTGATTGATTATGAATGGACTTTCGGCAAGCCCGTGGAAACCAAGGAGTTGGCCTTTCGCGCGGTGTACTGTTATCTGCTGGAGAATGACAAAAGAGGACAGCTGGAATTGGACCGCGTACTTGAAATGCTGGAGATTACGGAGGCGGATGCGCAGCAATACCGTGAGCAGGAGATGGATTTCCAGCGCTTTGTAACAGGTAACAGACTTTCCATGGCCCAGATGCGTGAAAATATCGGTTATCGTGTATTGCAGCCTGTAAAATGGCTGGATAAATATGAGGATGCGGAGAGCGTGAACCGTGTGCAGATTTATGAAGACACGGGAGCAGGCTATCAGGAGGAAAACTCTTACTTTGTAAAGGATGCCTATGAAGGAGAACATTATATCAAAATGGAGCTTTCCGTCAGCGGAAATGTAAAGATGCTGCGTATCGACCCGGCTATGGACAGTTGTATGGTAAAAGTAAAAGAGCTTACTTTTAACGGGGAGCGCGTGCAACTGCAGAATAAAAAGAACCTGCTGATTAACGGCAGGCTGATAAAGTCTGCAGAGGGGGAAAAGGGTGGATTCCCTTCCATGGTATTTCCTACCACGGACCCCAACATCAATCTGGTGATAGAGGGATTGGAGCGTAAGGCTGAAAATATATTGTACGCAGAACTGGAAGTTGTCAGACTGCCCCTGGAAATGGCGACAGATATGGCAAATGCAGTAAAGAGAATTATTTAGAGTATAAAACGTTTTTATTTCATAATACCGCCGCTTAGGCAGCGGAAAAGGAGTAGACACTTGAGTATTAAAAGTCTGGTTAAGCAGTCGTTGATTGGGAGAGAAAACAGGAAATATCACAAGGCCTTAGAGGCCCGCAGGATGACCTATGCCCGGTGGCAGACTGCCCGGTCCGGAGAGCAGGTGGATACTCTTTTTGATTTGTCCGGATATGAAGTGCTTTTAGCTGAGGGGGCCCGGCTGGATAAGCCGGCACTGAAGCGGGTGGCAAAGTATCTGGAGGAGCACCCGGGTGTACAGATGGTATACGGGGATGAAGATGTGTCGGATACAGGAACGGAGGAGTGCCATTCTCCTTATTTTAAACCGGATTGGTCCCCTGATTTGCTGGAATCCTGTTTCTATATGGGTTCCCTGGCAGTGGTGGACAAGAAGCTTCTGGAAGAAGTAAGGGGAACTGCAGATAAAGTGCCTTCGCCCAAGGAAGAACTGCGCAGGCGGTGGATTAGGGAGGCAGCAAAGAGGGCAGGCGGTTACGGGAAAAGAACCCGTGAAGAACGCTGTAGCGGAGCAGAGCCGGTGGCACATATATCTGAGATATTGAGCCATTGTAACAGTGTAGAAATGATGGAAGAATACAACTGTCCGTAAATGACAAGCGTGTCAGAAAGAAGGGCTGATAAACTCATATCCGTGGTGATTCCTTCCAAGGATCATCCGGAGCTTTTGGAAAAATGTATCCGGTCCCTGGGTAAGGTGGCATCGGATGCAAAATATGAAATATTAGTGATTGATAACGGCAGTACGCCGGAAAACAGAGGTGCCTGTGAGCAGTTTCTGGGAGCATTTGACAAGGAGGGCGTAAAAGTCAGATATTTCTACCGTCCCATGGAGTTTGATTTTGCTGCAATGTGCAATCTGGGAGCAGAGTATGCGGAAGGTAAGCTGCTGCTGTTTCTGAATGATGATGTGGAAATGGTTTGTCCGGGGACGCTCGAGAATATGGCGGATAAAGCCCTGAAAGAATATGTAGGTGCCGTGGGTTTGAAGCTTCTGTATCCTGATGGGGAGAGAATCCAACATGCGGGAATCACCAATCTGCCCATGGGCCCCGTGCATAAGCTGCAGTTTATGTCCGATAAAGAGACGCATATATACCATACGAACCGGGGATGCAGGAATGTAATCGCTGTCACCGGTGCATGCCTGATGGTGGAAAAGGAGAAGTTTCAGGAAGCAGGGGGATTCCCCGGGAAGCTTCCCGTGGCCTTTAACGATGTGGCTCTTTGCTTTGGCCTCTACGAGGCGGGATATTACAATGTGGTGATAAATGAACTGTATGCTTATCATCATGAATCCTTAAGCAGGGGGGATGATGAATCCGAGGAAAAGATGAGTCGTCTGCTTGGGGAAAAGGATACACTCTATTCTTTGTTCCCGGCTATGAAAGGCAGGGACCCCTACTATAATGTGAATCTGGACAGGGTATTTTTGGATACACGTATCAGATGCGGCTATGAAACGGCGGGCAACAGTCCCCAGACTATGGAAGTGACCATAGGAAAAGCACCGGAAGGATACAGGCAGGATGCCTGTCTGTTGCTTCGTGTAGAGGATTGTAATGAGGAACGTATTACCGGGTACAGCGTGGTACTTGGTGATGATAACAGCTGTTATGAAAGAGAAATGCTTTTATATCCCATTTCGGAGGAAGGTAAGGACAGTGCAGACGAACCGGTTTACCGGATGATTCCGGAAGGCCAGTACAGACCGGACCTGGAAGAAAATATGCCTGACCAGACCAATGTGGGACTGTGCGGATTTTGGATAAAGCCCTTACTTCCGGCAGGAAGCTACCGTATCGGGATGGCGGTACGTAACAGAGTGACCGGGACGAAATTAATAAATTACAGTAACCGCATTTTGCGGATGCCTGAAACGGAAGGCAGAATGTGAGGAAGAAATGACAGAAACAGATTATAAGGCGGCCTATGAGCAGGAGCATTTAAAGAGTGCCGAGCTGGCCTCCAGAATAGCAGAGCTTGAGGCTAAAAATGAAGAGCTGGAGTGGAAACTGGGACGTATTAAAAACAATCCCCTGTGGAAATTAACTACCCCTCTCAGAAATGCCATGCACTGGGTAATCCGCCAAAAGGACCGCATTGCCAACTGTGGCGGCATCAAAGGAATCATCAAAAAGATTTTTTATAAAAAGCATGAGCACAGCGCCATGGGCCGGTTCGGAACGGAAAGCTTCCCTGATGAAGCACAGCGGGCAGTGGAAGAAGCGGCTGTATTTGAACGCATGGTTAAAATATCTATTCTGGTGCCACTGTATAATACTCCGGTGGAATTCTTAAAGGAAATGCTGGATTCAGTGATGTATCAGACCTATGGAAACTGGGAGCTTTGTCTGGGAGACGGTTCCGATGCGGAGCACAGCTACGTGGGTGAAGTATGTAAAGAGTATCAGGGCCGCAGCAAGGGCCGTATCGTGTATGAAAAGCTTCTGAAAAATGAGGGCATCGCAGGGAATACCAATGCCTGCCTGAAACTGGCAACCGGTGAGTACATCGGTCTGTTTGACCATGATGATATCCTGCATCCTTCCGTGCTGTATGAGTATGTAAAGGCCATTAATGAGCAGGAAGCAGATTATTTATACTGTGATGAAACCACCTTTAAGAGCGGGGACATCAACAAGATGCTTACCATGCATTTTAAGCCGGATTACGCACCGGACAACCTAAGAGCCAATAACTATATCTGTCATTTCAGTGTATTTTCCAGAGATCTTTTGGATGGCACGGAACTGTTCCGTCCCAAGTTTGACGGCAGTCAGGACCATGACATGATTTTACGACTTACGGACAATGCAAAGAAAATCGTTCATGTGCCCAGACTGATGTATTATTGGAGAAGTCATGCGGGGAGCGTAGCCTCCGGAATTCAGGCCAAGCCCTATGCGGTGGAGGCTGCCAAGGGGGCAGTAGCGGAGCATTTGAAAAAGCACGGATACGACCACTTCCGGATACAGTCCACCAGGGCCTTTGAAACCATATTTAAAATCAGTTATGAAATAAAGGGCAATCCAAAGATTTCCATCGTGATTGCCAATAAGGACCATTACAGCGACTTAGAGAGATGCATTACCTCAATCCGGGAAAAGTCTACCTACGACAATTATGAGATCGTTGTGGTAGAAAATAACAGCGAAACGGAAGAAATAAAGCAGTATTATACCAAGCTACTGGGATATGATTATAATGAGGCGGCAGCAAAGGCGCTTCAAAAAGTAGAGACGCCTGTGCTCAGCAGTGAAGACGGTAGCATAAGGATAGTGGTTTATCAGGGGGCATTTAATTACTCTGCAGTAAACAATCTGGGTGTCAGTCATACTACGGGAGAGTATATACTGCTTTTGAATAATGACATACAGATCATTACGGTGAATTGGATGGAAGAGCTGCTGATGTATGCCCAGAGAGAGGATGTGGGCGCAGTAGGGGCCAAGCTGTACTACAGCGACAAAACCATTCAGCATGCAGGTGTGGTAATCGGTCTGGGTGCACACAGAACTGCAGGTCACAGCCACTACAAGCAGCACCGCCAGAATCTGGGATATATGGGCAGACTTTGTTATGCACAGAACGTAAGTGCCGTAACGGGAGCCTGTCTGTTGGTTAAGAAGAGTTTGTATGAGCAGGTAAAAGGTTTGGACGAAGGCTTTGCCATTTCTTTAAATGATGTAGACTTCTGCCTGAAGCTACGGGAAATGGGGCTGTTAAATGTGTTTACGCCCTTTGCGGAAGCATATCATTTTGAGTCTGTATCCAGAGGTCTGGATGACAGCGGAGAAAAGGCTGAGCGTTACAACAGAGAGTCTGAACGTTTCCGCGAGAAGTGGAAAAAGGTACTGGAAGCAGGGGACCCTTACTACAATCCCAACTTTTCTCTGGACAGAAGTGATTTCGCTTTAAAAATCACAGAAAACTAAGGATAAGGCACCACCTTTGAACTTTTCACAGGATGAAAAATGTGTTATAATGTTTTGTACAGGACTTCCCGCATGCAGAGGATGTTCCATAAGTGAAAAAGGCATTAAAATATATAAGCAGAAGGGCAGGTAAGAACGATGGGCTACATGGAAGATTATAATTTTTGGTTAAATGATGCATATTTTGACCGGGACACAAAGAATGAACTTTTGGCTATCCGCGAGGATGAAAAGGAAATTGAAGACCGTTTTTACAGAGAGTTGGAATTCGGTACAGGCGGATTACGCGGTGTAATCGGTGCAGGTACCAACAGAATGAATCTTTATACTGTCCGTAAAGCTACCCAGGGTCTTGCAAACTTTATATTAAAGCAGGGAACCCAGGCTAAGGGTGTTGCTATTTCTTATGACAACCGCCGGATGTCACCTGAATTTTCACAGGAAGCTGCATTATGTCTGGCAGCAAACGGTATCAAGGCATATATTTTTGAAAGTCTCAGACCTACTCCCGAGCTGTCCTTTGCAGTGAGAGAATTGGGGTGTACCGCAGGTATCATGGTAACTGCAAGCCACAATCCTCCCGAGTATAACGGATACAAGGTATACTGGGAAGACGGCGCACAGGTAACAGCCCCCAAGGATGTGGAGATTATCGGTGAGGTACAGGCAATCAAAGGTTTTGACGAAGTAAAGACCATGGATAAGGATGCAGCCGTGGCAGCAGGTCTTTATCAGGTAATCGGTAAGGAAATCGATGATAAATTTATTGCACAGTTAAAGAAACAGATTATCCATCCCGACGTCATTGCGGAGATGGCAGATGATATTAAGATTGTTTATACACCTTTATGCGGTACGGGTAATGTGCCTGTAAAGCGTATTTTGTCTGAGCTTGGCTTTAAGAATGTTTATGTGGTTCCCGAGCAGGAGAATCCTGGCCCGAACTTTACTACTTTAGATTATCCCAATCCCGAGGACCCTAAGGCATTTACCTATGCGCTGGCACTGGCAAAGGAGAAGGATGCGGATATCGTATTGGCTACAGACCCGGATGCGGACCGTCTGGGCGTTTATGCCAAGGACCGTTCCACAGGAGAGTACGTGGCATTTACCGGTAATATGTCCGGTATGCTGCTGGCAGAATATGTACTTCGCGAAAAGAGTGCTACAGGCACCATGCCTGCAAATCCTGCAATGGTAACCACCATTGTAACTACCAATATGACCTTCCCTATTACGGAAAGCTACGGCGTTAAGCTGATAGAGGTATTGACCGGATTTAAGTTTATCGGTGAGCAGATAAAGTGGTTTGAGGAAAAGGGCACTAATGAGTATGTATTCGGTCTGGAAGAGAGCTACGGCTGTCTCATCGGTACCCATGCAAGAGATAAGGATGCCATCGTGGCTGTAATGAGTCTGTGTGAAGTGGCAGCATTCTGCAAGAAGCAGGGTAAGACTTTGTGGGATATGATGCTGGATCTGTATGAAAAGTACGGTTATTTCAAGGAGACTCAGTACACCATTACCTTAAAGGGTATTGACGGTTCCAGACAGATTGCCGAAATCATGAATAAGCTTCGTGAGAATCCGCCCAAGGCGTTTGGTGACTGGAAGGTTATGAAGTTCAGAGATTATCAGACCGATCGTATCATGGATATGGAGACAGGGGCAGAGACCACCACAGGTCTTCCCAAATCCAATGTTTTGTATTTTGAATTGCCCGATAACTGTTGGTGTTGTGCAAGACCCTCCGGTACAGAGCCCAAGATTAAGTTTTACATGGGTGTAAAGGGCATCAGTATTGAAGATGCTGAGACTAAGGTGGCAGAGCTTACGGAAGCATTAAAGGCAGTACTGTAAGACATTGTCATCGTAATTGCATAGAATCAGGAAACAGATGCAGCAAACCGCTTTTTGGTGGTTTGCTGCTTGTGTGTATGTTGAGGAAAAGTGGAATGAGCGCGGTAAATTTCGCAAATATTAAGAAAACATTATATTATTTCAAGAGGAATGGCTTTATCCGGACGTGGTATACTTTACTGGAAAGAATACAAAGTAAGGAAGAGTATACTTATGTGCCTGTAAGTGAAGCGGCACTGGCTGACCAGCGAAGGAAGGCCGAAGACATGCACACCACCTTTAGTGTGGTAGTGCCTGCTTATCGGACGGGAGAAGTTTTTTTGCGTGATTTACTGGATTCCCTGGAAGCACAAAGTTACCCCCGCTGGGAACTGATACTGGCAGATGCCACGGAGGACGACAGTGTGGTGCAGAGATTGGCGGGATGGATGGATGGTCGGACAGAGTCCCGTATCCGCTATATTAAATTGCCTGCCAATGAAGGCATATCCGTAAATACCAACCGTGCACTGGAATATGCTACGGGGGATTATACAGGTCTTCTCGACCATGATGATATCCTGACACCGGATGCGTTGTATGAAATGGCAGCACATATTGAAAATGCAGAAAACGCGGGGACATCTCCCGGGATGCTCTACAGCGATGAAGATAAATGTAACGGAGAGGGCACTGTCTTTTACGAGCCCCACTACAAGGAGGATTTTAACAGGGAACTGTTATTCAGTAACAATTATATCTGTCACTTCCTGGTAATGAAGACTCCGTTGATAAAGGAACTTGGTTTCCGTAAGGAATATGACGGTGCCCAGGACTACGACCTGGTGCTGCGGGCTACGGACCGGGTACTCCGGGAGCTTGAGGGATACCGCGAGGCCAATGCTTCTGTGATACATGTACCGAAAATATTATATCACTGGCGATGCCATGATTCTTCCACGGCGGCAAATCCCCAAAGTAAGCTCTATGCTTATGAGGCAGGAAAAAAGGCACTGCAGAATCTGGCAGACGACAAGGGATATCCTGCGGTGGCTGAGCATACAGCCCATTTGGGCTTTTACAGACTCTGCTACGGTGCGCCCATTTGGAAAGCGCGCCCGGAAATCGGACTTGTGGGCGGCAGGATACTTGAAAAAGGTCGTATGGCAGGAGGCCGCTACGGAGAGGACGGAACACTTTTTTACAAAGGACTTTCGGGACATTTTACAGGTTATATGCATAGGGCAGTGCTTCGTCAGGATGCATGGGCGGTGGATATCCGCTGTGTGATGGTAAGGCCGGAGCTGCGTGAAAGGTTTGAAGATGTGGTAGGAGTACCCTATGTGTCCCGGAGGATAAAAGCCGGGGACATGGGAGAGGTTGAAATATTTGATGCGGATACTTTACCTGCGGATGCAGATTATTTGGAGCTTTCCCGACGACTGGCGGCAGCAACTCATGAAAAGGGATATGGAGTGCTCTGGGATCCCTGCATCACCCTAAAAATATAATGCCCACGGGCAGGAGTATATGTGATGAATATGATTACGGTGGTAATTCCGAATTATAACGGAATGAAATATTTAAAGGAATGTCTTACATCCCTGGCCTGCCAGGCGGAAGCACCCGGCTATGAGGTGCTGGTAGTGGATAACGGTTCTGCGGACGGCAGCAGGGAATATATGGAAGCAGAATTTCCTCAAGTGCGGGTGATTGCCCTGGAGGAAAATACAGGCTTTTGTCATGGGGTAAACGTGGGTATTAAAGAGAGTCAGACACCCTATGTGGTGCTCCTTAATAATGACACCAAAGCAGATAAATGTTTTTTAAAGACCCTGTACGAGAGTATAGAGGGCAGGGAGAATGTTTTTGCGGTAAGCGCTTCCATGCGTATGTGGGACAGACCGGAGCTGCTTGACGGAGCCGGAGACAATTACTGCGTGCTTGGCTGGGCCTATTCCAGAGGTAAGGGCAGAGCTGCGGATGGATATCAAGAGGCATGCAGCGTCTTTTCGGCATGCGGAGGTGCGGCTATCTACAGGAAAAGTGTTTTTGAAGAAATCGGTTATTTTGATGAATTGCATTTTGCCTATTTGGAAGATTTGGATATAGGATACCGAGCTCTTTTACACGGTTATGAAAACAGGTATGAACCGGGTGCTGTGGTGCTCCATTACGGAAGTGCATCCACCGGTTCCAGATACAATGAATGGAAGACCCGGAAGGCTTCCGCCAATTCCGTTTATGTGGTCTATAAAAATATGCCCCTGTTACAATGGATTTGGAATCTTCCCTTCCTTTTGGTGGGATTTTTGGTAAAATTTTTATTTTTCAGCATCAAAGGAATGGGCAGAATATATATAAAAGGTTTATTTGAGGGCCTGAAAAGATGCTTTTCAGCAGAAGGCAGAATGCACAAAGTGAAATGGAAGGCAAAGCATTTGAAAAACTGCTTTTATATCCAGTGGCTCCTCTATCGGAATCTTTTTTTGTTCCTTTTAAAGAAATAGACGACATTTTTGTACGTATCTTCAGAAATTCTTAAGTTGTTTCTTGGATAACATTATTGTAAAATAGCACTGGGTGGTGCGTATGATAAAAGATAACCAGAAAGTGTTTAATCGAATAATGGTGCTCATTGATGCGTGCATCATTGCCGTATCACTGATTCTGGCATATATTATCAAGTTCTACGTTTTTAATGCCGGCCCCGGCGTGGGTGTATTACCGCTTAGGGATTATATCGGACTGCTGGTCTATATCATTCCCGGGTACATTCTTTTGTATTATCAGTGTGATATCTACTCGCCCAAACGGACGGTGCGCCGTAAATTTGAAATATTCGGTATTGTTAAGGCCAACAGCATCGGTCTGGCGGCTTTGATTATTATTTTGTATATGATTGTACGTGAGTTTAACTTCTCACGTTCCGTAATGGCATTTTTCTTCATGCTGAATGTGTTCCTGACATCCCTGTTCCGACTGGTACTCAGGAAGATGCTGAGGAAGTTCCGCAGTAAGGGCTTTAACCTAAAGCACATCCTGTTAGTGGGGTACTCCAGGGCAGCAGAGGAATATGTGAACCGTATATTGGAAAACCCCCAATGGGGATATGTGGTATGCGGTATTTTGGATGACCATGTACCCATAGATACTCCGTATAAGGGAGTAAAGGTGCTGGGGCCCATTGATGGTTTGGAGGCAATTCTTGCAGCGAATGAGATGGATGAAATCGCTATTACCCTGGCATTGAAAGATTATGACTTTTTGGAGCATATCGTAGATGTGTGTGAGCGCTCCGGTGTGCATACGAAATTTATACCCGATTACAACAGCCTGATTCCCACCAAGCCTTATACAGAGGATCTGATGGGACTTCCGGTGATAAATATCAGATATGTACCCCTGTCCAATACAGGCAGTATGTTGCTGAAACGGGCGGTTGATATCATAGGTTCACTTTTGGGAATCATACTGGTGTCCCCGGTTATGCTTATATGTGCGCTGATGGTTAAGCTCAGCAGTCCCGGCCCCGTATTGTTCAAGCAGGAGAGAGTGGGACTGCACAATAAACCTTTTTATATGTATAAATTCCGCAGTATGGCCATGCAGGAGCCCGGTGAGGAAAAGAAAGCATGGACCGTAAAGAACGACCCCCGTGTAACGGGTGTGGGGAAGATACTGCGAGGCACCAGCCTGGACGAACTGCCCCAGCTCTTCAATATCCTGAAAGGGGATATGAGTCTGGTAGGACCCAGACCGGAAAGACCTCATTTCGTGGAAAAGTTCCGTGATGAGATACCGCGTTATATGGTAAAGCACCAGGTTCGGCCGGGACTGACAGGATGGGCGCAGGTAAACGGACTGCGCGGTGATACTTCTATCCGTAAGCGTATAGAGTATGACATTTATTATATTGAAAATTGGACCATATGGTTTGATTTAAAGATTATTTTCATGACCTTTTTAACAGGGTTTATTAACAAAAATGCATATTAGCATTTGTGGAGGAGAATGGCATTATGGCAACAAATTCTAACCGTAAAAGTACTGCAGGAAGAGCTGTAGCAGTGCAGAAAAACAAAAGTAAGAGAAAAGTGATTATTTTCGTAATTGAGATTCTGGTAATCGCAGTGATGCTTATCGCGCTTTACCTGGTGACCAATATGACCAAGAATACCGAAGGTCCCAAGGTAACCGTATTAGAGCCTGAAAAACTGGAGATTAACCAGCAGGTGGCAGAAAACGAAACCATGAAGGGTTACAAGAATATTGCACTCTTCGGTGTGGATGCCACAGAGGATGACGAGCTGTATAAGGGAAGCCGAAGCGACAGTATCATGATTGCAAGTATCAATCTGGATACCGGCGATATCAAGCTGGTCAGCGTATACCGTGATACCTTCCTGAATCTGGGTAACGGCAGCTACCGTAAATGTAACGCTGCTTATTCCTACGGCGGTGCTGAGCAGGCAATCCGTATGTTAAACATGAACCTGGATATGGACATTCAGGAATTCATCACCATCGGATATAAGGGTCTGAAGGAAGTTATTGACGGCCTGGGCGGTGTATATATTGATATTGATGAAGCTGAGTTAAAGCATATTAACAACTACCAGATCAGTATTGCAAAGGTACTGGATTGTGATTATAACAAGGTGACCGAGACCGGTTATCAGCTTCTTGATGGTTTACAGGCTACCGCATACTGCCGTATCCGTTATACCGCAGGTAACGATTTCAAGCGTGCATCCCGTCAGCGTGAAGTTATCATGGCAATCGAAGAGCAGGCAAAGAAGGCCGACTTTAATACTCTTACCAAGGTGTTTAACGTAGCTATCGATGATGTTTACACTAATATTAAGACCGATGATTTCATGGAGCTTTTATCCAATATTACCAGCTACCGTATCGTGGAAGAGAACGGTTTCCCTCAGGAAACTCTGAGAGTGACCGATACCATCGGTGCTAAGGGAAGCAGTGTTGTACCTACCGACCTGGTAGCAAATGTAGAGTGGCTGCATCACTTCCTGTTCAAGGATGCGGATTATACCGTTTCCGACAGTGTACGTGAATACAGCAGACAGATTGAAGACGAAACAGCACCTTATCTGAATAACGGTGTGGATTAAGAAAGTGAAGCAGAATGAGTATTGATGTCATCATTCCTTTATATAAGCCGGGCAGGGAATTGTTTGATCTGCTGGATATGCTGAAAAAACAGACGCTGCCTCCTGAAAATATTATTCTCCTGAATACGGAGGAGAAATATTTTCACCAGTTGACAGAGGGTACGGACTTTTGGGACAGATACAAAAATGTCCGGGTTCACCATTTGTCAAAGAATGAATTTGATCATGGCAAAACCAGACACATGGGTGTACAGAAATCATCAGCAGATGTTTTTGTGATGATGACCCAGGATGCCATGCCCACAGATGAATATTTATTGGAAAATCTGACCGGTCCTTTGACCGGTCAGATTGTTGTGTCCTACGCCAGACAGCTGCCCGGTGAAAACAGTGATATGCTGGAGCGATTATCCAGGGAGTTTAATTATCCGGAGGAGTCTTCTGTAAAGAGCTTGAAGGATCTGGACAGACTGGGGATTAAGACCTATTTCTGTTCCAACGTATGTGCTGCATATCGTCGGGATGCATATGATGAGCTGGGAGGCTTTATCCGCAATACGATTTTTAACGAGGACATGATATTTGCAGCCAAGGTGATTAAGGCAGGCTACCGGATTGCCTATCAGGCACAGGCAAGGGTAGTCCATGCCCACAATTACACCTGTATGCAGCAGCTGCGAAGGAATTTCGACCTGGCCGTGTCCCAGGCAGACTGCCCGGAGGTATTTGCTGAGGTAAGCTCCGAAAGTGAAGGCAAAAGACTGGTAAAGACCGCCGGAAAGCGTCTGACGGAAAGCAGGTCTTATCTGCAGCTTTTGCGATTTTATATGCAGTGTGCCTTTAAATATACGGGGTATCTGCTGGGTAAGAATTATGGCAGGCTTCCCCGGAAACTGGTTTTAAAGATTACCATGAATCCGGAATATTGGAAGCGAAAGTAATGATATGATTCCCTCGTCCTCTGACCTGCAACTCGGGCGCAGGTCCGGGAAAACGGGGTGTAAATGAGAGAATTTCTTAATGTGCAGGGCTTTGGAAACGGAGCCCTGTTTTTAATTTCACATTCGTTTTATGTTTTTATCACATTTTCGTCACAATTACTGCTTATACTGTGTTCATGATAAAGAAGTAAAGTGTAGTAAAGGATAAATGCATGCTACCGGGAAGTGCGTAGTGTGAATGATTATTCACACAGAGCTATGTTGGTGTCTGTATTTCCCGGGGCGGGCAGAAGGGAGAGTTTTATGTACGAAAACGACAATTATGTTGACCACACAGAGGATTATGAGAACTACCGCACTGAATATGCGGCTTCTGCGGTAGCTCCTAAGAGCAATAAAGAAAAGAGAAGAGAAAAGAAGCTGGCGAAGAAAAGAGACAGACAGGGCGGCGTAGGTAAGAAAATTGCCGTGCTGGTGTTGTCAGGGCTGCTTTTCGGCGTAGTGGCGGGTGTGAGCTTTATCGGCGTGAATTACGCCTGGGATGCTATATCCGGTGATAAGAATTCCGGAGAAGAAGTGATAACAGAGGATAAAAAAGACCCCGTCATTGATGAGATTAAGGTAAATGAACCCCAGCAGGGAGTGGTTAATCTGAATGCCTCGGATGATATAACCGGCATGGTGGAGGAGGTAATGCCTGCCATGGTTATCATCGTGAATAACGGTGTGGAGACCACATCCGGATTTTTCGGCAATACCTATACCAGGGAAGTTTCTTCCAGTGGTTCCGGTATCATCGTAGGACAGACGGATACAGACCTTCTGATTGCCACCAACAATCACGTGGTGGAAAATACTGTGGGACTGGATGTAACCTTTGTGGACGGCAGCACAGCCCAGGCTCAGATAAAGGGTCTGAATGCCAAGATGGACCTGGCAGTTCTTACCATTCCTTTATCGGATCTGGACAGAGAGACTAAGGAAGCCATCACAATAGCGGCCATGGGAAATAGTGAAGCACTGAAACTGGGTGAACCGGTAATTGCCATCGGAAATGCTCTTGGTTACGGTCAGTCCGTTACCAGAGGCATCGTAAGTGCTTTAGACAGGGAAATCACCAGTGATGATGGTATCACGGGTACTTTCATTCAGACAGATACAGCCATTAATCCCGGTAATTCCGGCGGCGCACTGCTGAATATGAAGGGCGAAGTAATCGGTATCAATTCCAGCAAAATCGGTGGTGCCATTATAGAGGGTATGGGCTACGCCATCCCCATCAATGCGGCTAATCCTATCATCTCCGATTTAATTACCAGAGAAGTCAGAGATAAGGTGGATGAAAAGGACAGAGGTTATATGGGTATCCGTATGCAGGCTGTGACCAGCAGTATGGCACAGGCATATAATTGGCCCATCGGTGTATATATTATCAAGGTGGAAGAGGATACGCCCGCTGAAAAGGCAGGCCTGATGATGGGTGACATCATCGTAGGCTTCGACGGCCTGAGTATCAGTGATGCTACCGATTTGGAAGAAGCACTGCAGTACTACAAAGCAGGGGAAACCATTGAGATAGAGGTGATGCGCCTGCAGAACGGCAAGTATGAATCTGTGATGCTGGAGATTACATTGGCCAGAAGACCGGAGTAATTATGTGAGCTTGAATATGAATAATAAAGAGGGTTGATAGATTTCTATCAACCCTCTTTATTTTGTGGGTAAACGCTTCGTAAATCAGGATATTTTAGCCGGAACCCTTGACAACAGCCGGAGTCTTATCTGATACTGTTATGTACAGGGTAATCCCGTCAACTTCACCAAGGGTCTGGAGAATGAAGCTGCGTACCTGGGCTGTCAGGTTAAGAGCGGCATCACAGGTGGTTCCTACTGTTTTGTGGCAGGTACTCTGGTACATACCGCAGAAGGCATACGTCCTATCGAAGAAGTGGCACCCGGAGATTATGTTCTTGCTTACAACGAGGAAACCGGCGAAACCGGCTATAAGCAGGTATTGCACCTGTTCCACAACACCACCGAAGAACTGACCTATGTAGAGGTGGCTGGTGCGGATACCATCACCTGTACTCCCGGCCATAAGTTCTATGTAGAAGGTGAATGGCTGTCTGCATGCGAACTGCAGC
>JAFXEW010000081.1 GCA_017513625.1 Lachnospiraceae bacterium
TACCACTCTTCCCCTTCGTCAGCATACACATATTGTGTACTAATACTTCTGCGTCAGACACATAGTAAGTATGCCAGTCTTCTACCTCGAAGTTATATACGGTAACGGGTTCATCCGGTGTCTCCCTGTAGACAGAGTCGATATGTAACAGTTCGCCTTCTGCACTCAGGACATAATCTCCTGCCTTGAGTTCTCCTGCCGGCTTGAAACCATAGCCTCCCACCCAGAAGGGATGGGTAGGAGTGGTTTCTATCCGGGTATCTCCTATCTGCAGATGGATGAGTTCTTCGGTTTCTTTGACGAACAGGTGGACCACTTTCTTGAAACCGCTTTCACCGGTTTCTGTATTCCGGGCATAGACGTAATCTCCTACTTCTATTTCCTCTATGCTCTTGCTGCCGTCCTCTGTTTTTATACGGGTTCCTGCCACGAAGCAGGCCCCTTCTGCCACAGCACCCTTCAGTAAACCGGTGATATCTGTCTGTCTCGCAGCCTTCAGGCCCTGGGCATTTTTGTAGCCGAATCCTGCGGACATGCCCATGCCCAGTACATTGGCTCCCAGCTCCATCCATTCTCCGAAGCCTACCTTTTCTCCGTTTTTGAGTTTGGTGTAGATATCTCCGGCATTTTCTAAGGCCATAGAACCGTTTTTCAGGAAATTCACTCCGTTGCTTACCAGCTCGGCTCCGTGATGTATTTTCTGGGCAGTTACTGCCATCCTGGCATACTTCTGTGCTTTTGCCCCCTGGTTCGCTGCTTTAAATACATTGGCAGTACCCATTGCGGCCTTGCCTGCCAGGGCGGCACCGTCGGAAACCATGGCCACTATGGACCACAGACCCATACCGATATCGCCCTCTTTGAAGTAATAGTAGGCATCAATACCGTTGAACACAATTCCTATCACAGGAATACAGCCCAGCAGACCAAATATTGTGTGCCGGCCTTCCGGGGTAGACAAAGGAGAGAGTCCGAAAGGATCCACATAGCTCACAGGATTACCCTGTACATAACAGTATCGGTTAAGACTCTGGCTGTTGTCAAGAGTTCCCGATAAAAAATCCTGATTTACGAAGCGTTTGATTTCAGGGTTGTAATAACGCTGGCGCATGTAGAACAGGCCGTTGTCGTCAGTGGACACACCCATCTCACCGTTATACAGGAAACGGGTCAGAGTGGCATCACCGCTCAGAAGCTCGCCGTAAGTGCCATAGGTGTAGGTTTCTACTACGTTTCCGTCACTGTCGGTGAGCTTGGTGGTGCTGCCCAAGTGATTGTAGTGATGGTACAGGGTGATATGGCCTTTGGTTTCACTGATGAGGCCTGTGCCGTAGTAGTAGGTCGTGGTACTTCCTGCATCTAAAGTCTCCTTGCCTGACGCATCCTTCTGCTTCTCATACCTTGTGGCAGTAAGTACCCTGCTTAAGGAAGAGGATACCGTATCCGTTACATATTCCTCTAAGTAGGTGTCTGTCTCTGCGCTGATACGGTTATTTTCCGCATCATAGGTGTAGGTAATGCCTCCTGCGCTTACCAGGCGGTTACGGCAATCGTAGGTAAGTGTACTCATGACGCCGTTTACCGGGCCATAGGTCATGTTGCCCTCTGCATCATACTGCAGTTCTTCGCCGTTATAGGTCAGCAGGCGGTTATCTGCGCCATAGGTCATCTTTGCACCGGTGAGCTTATCTATGCCCTCACTTGCAGTTTCCGTTCCTTCGATGGCGGTGATATTGCCATAGCCGTCGTAGGTGTAGGTGTAGTGGTTTAGCACCTCCTCGCCCTTAAATCCACTACCCCTGCCATGAAACCACGAAAAACCGCCATAGTTCCTAATACAGTACGAATAAGCACTTTACCACGAAGCCCTAATTCGCCCAGTTTTCGATTTTGACACCACCATGGCAGTGGTACGCACAAAAGAGCATAAAACCAAACGTAGGGCATCGTGTGCAGGCGTAGGGGCAAGCAATACCAGCCACCAAAGTAGTGGCAGAACGAATATCCCCACACCTTACTCCTATCGGCTACGCTTCATCACACCTTCTGAAGCAAATATCTGCCCCAATACCTCAAGGTTCTGTATCTCAAAGGTTCTGCACAGATACTCCCAGTATTCCTTGGTGTACTTACCAGCAGATGACATCCTGCCTATTGCCTGCCTCTCCACATCCACCATACTCCTCATCAGACTAATCACGGATGGTTTCCATCTCTTTGTACCGGTCAAATCCAGATATGGCTGAGCCAGCACATGCAAAGATACCCCATTCTCCATGCAGAACTTACCGAACATCATAAACTGGCACACACTACTGAATCTGTTCACATTCATCACATACACCACATCACCTGCCTGCAGGCTCACATCATGAATCAGCTGTGCATAGCTGACCATGTTGTCTGCCAAAACCTTCTTACTCTCATAAATGAGTACGGTAGTCTGATTGTCCATTGCTGTAATAATTCCAAAATGCATGTTAAAAAACCTCCTATCAATCATTTACTAGATTAGAGGCATCTTAAGCATACCAAGTACCACCTCTGCTTTCCAAAGTTCCTTAAACTACTGTGATTTTGTTTATGAATGTTGTTTATTTTTTGACTGGAAAATCATCACTTTCCATTCCGACACCTTTCTTTTTTTGAAAAACCAGCAAATAAAGCCCCATTTCAGCCTTTTCAAAAAATAAATGGAAAATATATACCCCCATGATGCAGGAAAAAATGGAACTTTTCGTTCTGTCTAGGTACACAGCTTTTCTTTCTGCAAAATACCTGCTTAAAAATTAAACCAGCCTCTCTTTTTCCCAACAAGGATACAGCTCTAAACTTCTATCTGGAGATTTTACTGCCTACTTCCATCAATATCTGAACCACAAAGCATATCTAGACCCAACTGTCCCTATCTGTCCTTAGTACACCTATGCGTTTTTGTTTTTCGTCTGATGTTCATAAACCGTTTTAAAGTGCTTCTTAGAAATGTTTACGTCTTAGAAAATGCCAGCGTATCTGCTGATTTCAAAGTCTGTCTGCTATCCACAGAATAAGAAAAGGCAATAATGACTACTCTGGCATTACTGCTTTTTAGGAGAAAATCTGTGACTGAATTACCGCTTTTTTGACCGATTTTTATACCTTTATTACCGCTTTTGGAAGTTGTTTTTTGATATAAAAAACGCACTATCTTCACAGCACCAAGTACCATGAAAACAATGCGTTTCAGTAACAATATTCAGTTTAATCTTGGTTGTCCTTATGTGCACCCAGAGGGCAAATTCGCCCTAGAGAGGTCTCTAAATTAATCTCATGGGTTAATCGCCTTTGGCGAGAGCCATTTCGATTAATTTAAAGACCATGGTCTAGTTTTTAGGTAGTTGGTGTCCTTAAGTGGAAACATAATTAAAATATTTATTTGTAGCACATAATGCTACAAATATCACCCGAATTTAATTGGATCTCAATTATCCATATTCCATCATTGCAAGAGACATCACTAGATACTACGTATTTTCCTTTTCCCCATTCTTCATTCTTAGTAAAATTTATAGAGATAAATTGTTTTATCACATAATCCCTTTTTTTATGTTTTGAATCAATAAACTGAAAAACAATTGTCCCCTCAGAATAATTAATCTCCATTCTTCCTATTTCACAATCATGTAAAACAGAATTTCCAAAAAAATATTCTATATCTTGCATAATTCGCTCCTATTCTTCAAATATATCTCCTGGGAAGAAATGTGTTTCACCAGCACTATTTGGCAATCTTGTATTGCCATCTTCACCGATTACATGATAATGCGAACCATATGTCAAATCTTCATCCCATTCATATACCGCCTTATTGTTTTCATCTAACCATTTAATTATTTTTCCATTTTTTGTTCCGAAAGGTCCAATTTTTCTTAATCCTTCTGGATTAAAGTCATCTGGGTTCTCAGGAAATTGTATTTTGACAGGGTTACTACCACTCTTCCCCTTCGTCAGCATACACATATTGTGTACTAATACTTCTGCGTCAGACACATAGTAAGTATGCCAGTCTTCTACCTCGAAGTTATATACGGTAACGGGTTCATCCGGTGTCTCCCTGTAGACAGAGTCGA
>JAFXEW010000003.1 GCA_017513625.1 Lachnospiraceae bacterium
GCCCTGTTCGCGGCCGAACGGAATCTAGAGTTAAACCTCTATCTTCCGTCTACCGCGGACAGGGCGCTTATTTTGTTCAAGACCATAAAAACAGGAACCCCATTCCAAAGCCCGGCACATTAAGAAATTCTCGCATTTGCTTCCAAAACAATGTTCCGTGTACATCCTCTACGAACAAAGCCGGGCAGGTGTACTTCCTAGAAAAGACGCAAACAATAAGGGATTGGAAAGGTGCCTTCAGCCAGAAACACCACATTTGACACACTCTTCCTTCCCGGGGCCTAAGACAGGGCGGCCGGGTGCGGTCCGGGTGACAGCGGGATTGACTGACTCACATTGCGGGCCGTTATATTACCCTTGTGGTCCACTTGGTGCAGTCCCATACATCTGTTGCCAGATCTTCGTAGAATTCAGGTTCATGGCACACCATGAGGATGCTTCCCTTGTAGGACTGCAGGGCTCTTTTTAGTTCAGCCTTGGCATCTACATCCAAATGGTTGGTAGGCTCGTCCAATAGCAGGATATTGGTGCCCCGGTTAATCAGTTTGCACAGGCGTACCTTGGCCTGCTCGCCGCCGCTTAACACCTTAACTCTGCTTTCGATATGCTTGGTGGTCAGGCCACATTTGGCCAGAGCGGAGCGCACCTCATACTGGGTGAAGCCCGGGAACTCCTGCCAGATTTCCTCGAGACAGCTGTTATCACCGCTTCCGCGCATCTCCTGCTCGAAGTAACCGATTTCCAGATAGTCACCCTGTGACACCTGACCGGATACGGGAGGGATGAGCCCCAGGATACTCTTTAACAAAGTGGTTTTGCCGATACCGTTGGCACCGGTGAGTACCACCTTCTGGCCTCTTTCCATGGAAATATTCAGAGGACTGGACAGGGGTTCATCATAGCCGATGACCAGATCCTTGGTTTCAAATAAAATCTTACCGGAGGTGCGTGCCTCACGGAAGTTAAATTCCGGCTTGGGCTTTTCTGCCGCCAGTTCGATTACATCCATCTTATCCAGCTTTTTTTGTCTGGACATGGCCATGTTACGGGTGGATACACGGGCCTTGTTACGGGCTACAAAATCCTTTAAATCCGCGATTTCCTTTTGCTGACGGTTATAAGCGGCCTCCAGCTGTGCCTTTTTCATGGCATAAACCTCCTGGAATTTATCATAATCGCCCACATAACGGTTCAGCTCCTGATTGTCCATATGATATATCAGATTGATAACGCTGTTTAAGAAAGGAATGTCATGGCTGATTAAGATAAATGCGTTTTCATACTCATTTAGATAGCGCTTCAGCCATTCAATATGTTCTGCATCCAGATAGTTGGTAGGCTCGTCCAACAGTAAAATATCAGGTTTTTCCAAAAGTAATTTACCCAGAAGCACCTTGGTACGCTGTCCGCCGCTAAGCTCGGTGACATCCCGGTCCAGACCGATGTCCAGAAGGCCCAGTGCGCGTCCTACTTCTTCCACCTTGGAATCAATCATATAGAAATCATGCATGGTTAAAAGGTCCTGGATGGTGCCCAGTTCCTCCATATATACTTCCAGCTCTTCCGGAGTGGCATCCCCCATCTTGTCACAAATTTCGTTCATTTCCGTTTCCATTGCGAATAAAAAATCAAAAGCGGAAGATAATACATCACGAATAGTTTGTCCCGCAGTCAAAACGGTGTGCTGGTCCAGATATCCCACTCGCACGTTTTTGGCCCATTCCACTTTGCCTTCGTCGGGCATAAGCTTTCCTGTTATTATATTCATAAAAGTAGATTTACCCTCACCGTTTGCACCGATTAAGCCGATATGCTCGCCTTTCAGCAGTCGGAAGGACACATCATTAAAAATGGCACGGTCGCCAAAACCATGCGTAAGATGTTCTACATTTAAAATACTCATAAAATTACCAAACCTTTCATAATTGTTGAAAAAACAGCCATACTAATAGGGAGTATACATGATGCGGACGGATTTTGTCATCACAATTCTTAATTTTTGGTTATAAATATTTTATAATTGATTTCGTGACAAATATCTGATACTATGTTACTCTGTGTGCAGGTACCCAAAGGGTACGGATGCAAAAAGAATGTATTTTTGAAATGAAGGAGAAAAGTATGAAAAAAATCAGTTTATTATTATTAACAGGAATTATGGTGTGTTCACTGGCTGCATGCGGCAGCAATGATGACCAGGGTGTAACCGATACATCCGAAAGCTCAAGTGTGGTAGAGGAAAGCACAGGCACCGCAGATGAGAGCACCGAGAGTGATGTAATGACCGAAGAAAGTACAGACGGTACTTCCGAGGAAGAATTTGTCGATGAAATGCCTTCCGCATGGAGTGATGAGATGACCGGTTTTAAGGATGCCGTAGCAGGTGTGCTGGGTAACGATTATTTCCCTCAGATGGCAGTAACCGCTGATATGCTGCCCGATATGTTCGGTCTCACCGAGGACATGTATGATGATTATCTGGCTGAGATGCCCATGATTTCCGTAAATCCTGATACTTTATTGATTGTTAAGGCAAAAGATGGTAAAGTAAAGGATGTAGAGGCAGCTCTGAACAGCTGGAGAGATGCAAAGATTGAGGATGGTCATATGTATCCCGCAAGTGCTCCCAAGTACCAGGGTTCCAAGATTGAAACCATCGGTAATTATGTAATCCTGTCCATGCTGGGCGGTGACAACATGGCTGCTATGGAGCAGGGTGATGACGCTGCAATCAAGCACTCTCAGGAGCATAATGATAAAGCTATTGAGGCGATTCGTGGTTTAATTGAACAGCAGTAATCGTCGGTTAAGGAGTTAAAAATGGTTTTTAGCAGTATTTTATTTCTGTTCCGTTTTTTACCCATATTTTTGATTTGTTATTTACTGACTCCCGGGAGGATGAAGAATTTCATCCTCCTCTTAGGGAGTTTGTTTTTTTATGCGTGGGGAGAACCGGTATATGTGGTGCTGATGCTGATTTCTACGGTGTCGGATTATATTCACGGACTTTTGATTGAAAAAAACAGGGAGCGTAAGAATGTTGCCAGGGGACTGCTGATTTCATCAGTATGTATTAACCTGCTCATGCTGGGCTTCTTTAAATATGCGGATTTCCTTATCGGACTGGTAAATCTCATACCGGGAGTGAATATTCCTCTCTTGGAGCTTCCCTTGCCCATTGGTATATCCTTTTATACCTTCCAGACCATGTCCTATTCCATAGATGTGTACAGGGGTGAGGTAAAGGCCCGGAAAAACATACTGGATTTTGCCGTGTTTGTAACCATGTTCCCCCAGCTGATTGCAGGACCTATTGTAAAGTATCATCAGATTGACACGGAGCTCCATCACAGAGAGATGAACCTGACCCAGACCCGTCAGGGAATGAACCGTTTTGTAATTGGTATGGCCAAAAAGGTACTGCTGGCCAATAATCTGGGTTTGGTATGGTCCCAAATTGCCGGAGGCACGGGCGGAGAACTGACCATGTTTACGGCATGGCTGGGTATCATCTGTTATGCATTCCAGATATATTTTGACTTCTCGGGTTATTCGGATATGGCAATCGGTCTGGGACTCATAATGGGCTTCCATTTCCCGGAAAACTTTAATTATCCTTATATATCACACTCCATTACGGAGTTTTGGCGCAGATGGCATATCTCCCTTAGTACTTGGTTTAGGGAATATGTGTATATTCCTTTGGGTGGAAACCGGAAGGGACTGCGCAGGCAGTTGTTGAATATTTTTATTGTGTGGATGCTTACGGGTATCTGGCACGGCGCAGGTGTGAATTTCCTGTTATGGGGACTTTGGTATGCATTTTTCCTGATTTTAGAGAAGACTTTCCTGGGGAAATGGCTGGATGCGGCTCCCAGATTTTTGGGCAGACTGTATACCTGGGTAGTGGTACTCGTAGGCTGGGTATTTTTCGAACTGGGCAGCTGGGATGCTGTGAGCAGCTATCTGGTGTCCATGTTTGGCGGCAGAGGACTGATTGATAACAACGGCATTTATACACTGATTCAGAATGCAGCGGTACTGGTAATTGCAGTCATCGCTTCCACACCTGTGGTTACTTCCATGGTGAAAAAGCTGGAAGGGACCAAAACCGGCCTTGCCATTGCCACCTACAGGGTGGGCACCATGCTTGTGATTCCCGTGTTGTTCCTTCTAAGTATTGCTTTTATTGTAGATGCGTCATATAATCCGTTCCTTTACTTTAGATTCTAGGAACGCAAGGATAGGAGTAAAAATGAGTGAAAGAGTACATGCATATTTAAATATCGGCATAATCTGCGCCATTATTGTCCTATTGATGGCGGTTGATATCTTTAATAGTGACAGGACTTATTCCGAAACGGAAAACCGTGTGCTGGCGGAAAAGCCGGAGTTTAGCAGGGAAGCCTGGTTTGACGGAAGCTTTGCTTCTGATTATGAGGAGTATATTACGGATCAGTTTGCAGGCAGGGACAAGTGGGTAGCCATGAAAACCTACTCTGAAATGGCCCTGGGACGCAGTCTGGTAAACGGTGTTTATCTGGCAGAGGATGATTATATGATACAGCAACACAGGCCGCAGGATTTTTCAGAGGAACTGATACAGACCCGTCTGGCCAAGCTGGATAAGCTGGTGAAAAAGTGGGATGCCCAGGTAATGCTGGTGCCCACGGCGGACAATATCCTAAGTGAGAAACTGCCGGTCTATGCACCCTATTTTGACCAGAAAGCATTTATAGACCGGGTGCGTGATGTGATTGGTGAGGAGTATCTCATCAATGTGTATGATATATTGGAGGAACACGACAGGGAGTATATTTATTACAAAACAGACCATCACTGGACCAGTCTGGGAGCCTACTACGGTTATCAGGCATGGGCAAATCACAGGAATGAGTCGGGATATCCTTACAACCCTGAAGGAATGAAAGAAGTGACCACAGAGTTTTGGGGCACCCTTCAGTCTAAAACCAATCTGAATGGACCCAAGGATATCATAGCCTATTTCCCGGAGACGGAGCAGCAGCCCGTATCCTTGGTATATGATATGCAGACCCGCAGGAAGAGCTTTTATGAAGAAAAATATCTGGATACCAAGAACCAGTACGGATTTTTCATGGACGATAATCACGGTATGATAGAGATAGATACGGGTTATGAAAGCGGCGGCACTCTTTTTGTGATAAAGGACTCTTATGCAAACTGTATGATTCCTCTGCTGGCGCCCCATTATGAGACCATTTATGTGATGGATTTAAGATATTTTAATGCCAAGCTGGAGGATATTATGAATATGTATAAGCCGGCAGAAGGTATGGATGTTTTGATTTTATATAATTGCGTGCACTTTTTGGAGGATTTTAAATACTATGAGTAAGGCCGTGGTTTTTGATATGGATGGCGTGCTGTTTGATTCGGAAAGGCTTTGTATGGACAGCTGGTGCGCTGTGGCCCGCAAACATGATATACCGAATATGGAAACCGTCTTTCCCAAGTGCATCGGTACCAATATGGCGGATACCCGTACCATTGTCCATGACCATTACGGAGAGGACTTTGATTTTGACAGCTTCCGTAAGGAGGCATCAGGATGGTTCTGGGATTATATTGAATGTAACGGTATGCCGGTGAAAAAGGGTGTGAGAGAACTCTTGGACTCTTTGAAAGACCTGGATTACAATCTGGGTCTGGCGTCCTCCAGTAGGCGGGAAACCATTATGAAAAGCCTGGAAAAGGCCGGGCTTTTAGAATATTTTCCTGTGATCGTGTCAGGAGATATGGTGGAGCATTCCAAGCCGGATCCGCAGATTTTTCTGATAGCCTGTGAACGTATGGGTGTACAGCCCGGGGAGACCTATGTAATAGAGGATTCCTACAACGGCATCCGTGCAGCGGTGGCAGCGGGCATGCGTCCCATTATGGTACCGGACATGCTTCCTGTGAATGAGGAGATGGAGTGCATATGTCCGATTATTCTGGAAGATTTACTTAAGGTGAGGGATTTTCTTGCAAAATAGGAGAATATCCAGTATCTTAGACAGAGAACCGAAAGGGAAGGAAATAAGAGAATGGCCAGTTTGGGAATACCGCAGAATACCATAGAGGTACTTCAGAAATACAATTTTAATTTTCAAAAAAAATTCGGTCAGAACTTTCTGATTGACACAAGCGTACTTACAAGAATCATTGATGCAGCTGAGATTACAAAGGATGACTGTGTGCTGGAAATCGGTCCGGGCATCGGAACCATGACCCAGTATCTGGCAGAAAGTGCCCGTGAAGTGGTGGCTGTGGAGATTGATAAGGCCCTGATTCCTATATTGGAAGATACGCTTTCTGCTTACGATAACGTAACTGTAATTAACGAAGATATCCTGAAAGTGGATATCAACAGATTGGTACAGGAGAAAAATGCAGGCAAGGCCATTAAAGTAGTGGCGAATCTGCCTTATTATATTACCACCCCCATTATTATGGGACTGTTTGAAAGCGGAGTGCCCCTGCAGAGTATTACCATCATGGTACAAAAGGAAGTGGCAGACAGAATGCAGGTGGGGCCCGGCACCAAGGATTACGGGGCACTGTCTTTGGCAGTGCAGTACTATGCCAAGCCGGAGATTGTGGCCAATGTGCCGCCCAATTGCTTTATCCCCAGACCTAATGTGGGAAGTGCGGTGATCCGCCTTACCAGACATGAAAAGCCCCCTGTGGAAGTAAAGGATGAGAAGCATATGTTTGCTTTAATCAGGGCTTCCTTTAACCAGAGACGGAAGACCCTGGTAAACGGACTGGGCAACGCAGGTAATCTGAACGTATCAAAAGAAAAAGTAGCTGCCGTACTTGAAGAGATGGGCAAGTCCCCTACGGTGCGGGGCGAAACTTTCACTTTGGAAGATTTTGCTTTGCTGAGCAATCTGCTCCTGTCCTGACATGGGAAAAAAGTCACAAAAACCGATATTTAGTTTAACAAGATATGGTGAAAACACTATATCTTGTATTTTTTTGCAAAAAAATGCATCTTTATTTTTGACATATATGTTGCGATTATGTTAAACTGAGAAAGTAAGAATGGGATAAATGTGATTATTCACTGCAAGTAAAAGCAAGGAGCCGATACCGTGGATAAGTTTGAATATAAAATCAGAGCAGAAGAAATTAAAGAATTAATCAGCCGGGAAGAATATGCCCGGGCTGCGGAAATAGCAGACACCATTGACTGGCGCAGAGTAAAAAGCGTGATGATGCTTTGTACCATCAGTGACTTGTATAAGATTAACCGCCGTTATGAGGATGCCAGGGACATTCTGCTTCTGGCCTACGACAGAAGACCTGAGGGCAGGACTATCTGTTATTCTCTTTGTGAGCTGTCCATTAAGATGGATGAAATCGCACAGGCCAAGGAATATCTGGATGAATTCATCCGGATAGCACCCAAGGACCCCGGCCGCTATGTGTTACAGTACAAGCTTTATGAAGCATTGGGTGTAAGCGTAGAGGAGCGGATTGAAGTACTGGTTAAGCTGAAGGAGCAGGATCCCAGGGAGCGTTGGCAGTATGAGCTGGCGTACCTGTATCATAAAATCGGACTGGAAACCCAGTGCGTGGAAGAATGTGACGAGCTGATACTGTGGTTTGGTGACGGACGATATGTGATGAAAGCCATGGAGCTTAAAATGCTGCATCAGCCCTTAAGTCCCCAGCAGCAGGAGATATATGATGCTTACAGAGCTGAGCTGGAAAAGCCTGCGCAGCCGGAATACACACCCGTGGAGCCCAAGACAGTGGTATTTGAGGATGTGCCCATCCAGGTAAAAACCATGGATGACAGTCCCTACAATACCATTAATCTGCAGGCAGAGCTGGCACAGGATTTGGAAAAGGTGCTGAGTAATGATTACCGGGCCGAGGAAGGTGTTATGGACGATATCACCAAGGTGATTATCAGTCCCATGCTGGAGCCGGATATCAGAGAGGAGATTGCATCGGAAGAGGCTCAGGACGAAACCGGAGAAGTGCAGTGGGAGTATACCACGGAGGAACTGGAAGCGGTGGAGCCTCCCGTGGCAGAGAGTGAAGATATCAGATATCAGACCGTGGATTTCTCTTCCATGGATGTGCTGCAGGCCATGCAGGCGGCTGAAGAGGCTGAGCAGGCCCGTATCAGAGAATCTGTCCGGGAAGCAGTAGAGGCTGCACGTGCAGCGGTGGAGGAAATTACTGCAGAAGAAACAGTTTCTGCAGAGGAAGATGTGCCTGTAGAAGAGACCGCCACAGAAGACGTTGCAACTGAGTCAGAGTCTTTTGAAGGGACAGATGAGGCAGAGGCAGTTGCAGAGATTGCAGTGCCTGAAGCAGAGGCAACTCCGGAGGAAGCTGAAGAGATTCAGGAGCCTGAAGCAGAGGAATCATCTTCTCAGGTAAAGGATGATACCGGGGAAATGGTGATGGAGCAGTTGAGACTCCGGCATACCGATATGCAGATGGTGCAGGCAGAGCCGCCCAAATCTATGGCCCGTGTATTGAGCCAGGAGGCTGACGGTCAGCTGACACTGATGGTACCCGAGGAAAAAGAATATGTGGAAAAACAGATTACAGGTCAGCTGAATCTGAATGATATCCTGTTAGAATGGGAACGTCTGAAAAAAGAAAACGAAGAAAAACGTAAGGAAGATGTGCGTCAGCATGTACTTCGCCAGACAGGCTCCATGTTTACAGAATTTGAAGCTTCCATGCGTGATGGTTTGTTAGAAAGGCTGGAAAGCGGTGAAGTATCCATGGATCGCCTGGAGGATGAAATTGCCCTGGCCGGTGATGCGGCAACAGAGGAAGCGGTGGCATTTGCAGAGGTTTCCGGAGAAGAAATGCCTGAAACCGATGAGGCTCAGGAGGCAACAGAAGCTTCCGACGAGCTCACAGAGGCAACAGAGCCTGAGCTTACATCCGAGGATGAAGTAGTGACTGAGGAGGTTCCTGAAGATGAAGTAATGACGGAAGACGGACTTGAAGAGGAAATCCCTGCAGAAGAAGCTTTTGCGGAAGATGTTTCGGAAGCAGCAGATGTGTCTGAAGAAGAGCCTGTTGAAGACTCTATAGAAGAAACTGAAACAGAAACGGATACAGAGGAGAATTTTACTGAGGAAGAGTCTTCAGAAGAAAGCACCTTGGAGACCGGAGAAACAGAAGAGGCTACCTTAGAAGAAACCGGGGCAGAATCTCTTGAAGAAGCGGAAGAAAGCATCGGCAAAGAGTCGGAAGAGGAAATTCCGGAAACAGCTCCTGCCACAGAGCCTGCAGCTCCCGTAAAACAGGAAGTGGAAAGAGAGAAGGCTAAACCCCGTGTCCTGACCAGAGAAGAGCGTGATTTGTTCGGACCGTTTATTCCTAATAAAGAATCCAGAGACCAGCTGCTTCATGTACTGGATAGTGTGAGCCTGGCATCCTTTACCGGCAATCTGATTATTACAGGTGAAGAAGGAATTGATATTATTACTCTTGCTAAGAATATTGTAGTGGACCTGCGGGACAACGACAGCAACTTCAGCGGCAAGATAGCTAAAATATCAGGCGGCGTATTAAACGACAGAAATGTGGAAGAAACCCTGCAGCAAATGGAGAACGGTGCGCTGATTATACATGGTGCCTCCGATATGAAAGCAGATACCATTAACCGTATGCACCGTATCTTACAGCAGCAGAACTTCGGTATCGTGGTAGTGCTGGAGGACACCAAGCCTGCTATGAACAGACTGTTAAAGCTGAACCCCATCCTGAACGAGAGCTTTTCCACGCGGATGGATGTGGAGGCGCTGAGCAATGATTTGCTGGTGGGTTACGGTAAGAAATATGCTCTGGATCTGGAGTATTTCATTGACGATCTGGGTACACTGGCATTACATACCAAGATTGAAAGTATGCAGACAAGTGATCATATGGTGACCACCGCAGAAGTAAGAGCCATCGTGGATGAGGCTATTAACAGAGTAAACCGTAAGAATATCAGTCATTTCTTTGATATCCTTTTGGCCAAGAGATATAATGCGGAGGATATGGTTATTCTTACGGAAAAAGATTTTAACTGGTAAAAGTATAAAGAAATGCATATGAAATTCCGAAATAAGAGGTGAGTGGCTCTGCTACTCACCTTTTTGCTGTGCAAATACAGGTAAATGTTTACTGTGATATAGATGAGGATGATTATGAAAATTACGTTTCAAACACAAAATATGCACGAATTGAATATGGCATTCGGAATACAAAAGGACAAATCCGCGGATAACTCTGTACAAAAGGAAGCACATGTGGATTTACGCGGAGAAGAACGCTTTATTCCCATGAATATGATTAGCGGCGTGGAAAAAGGAAAAAGTCTGATTGAAATACAGCAGGATGCGGCTAATCAGGATGTAATGGTGGCACAGGACTATATGACACTGATGTCACATATTATGTCCGGAGAAGACTATGCCAAAATGCAGGAAGAAGGATTTGATTTTTCAGGCGCCGAGCCCGATGAAGTAGTGACCATCGTAGATAAGATTAAGGCGGAATTAATCCGCTCCGGTGTAAACATCGCCGGTTATACCGATGACCTGCAGCTTGAAACCCTGAAAGAAGCACTGGGTAATGAGGCCCTGGCCAAGGTTCTGCAAAAGAGCTTTGCACAGGTGGATTTACCCCTGGAGGCGGCAGAGCCGGAAGACATCCGTGTAGCGTGGGATATGGCTAAAAAGCTTCAGCCTCTTAGCGAAGGAGATATGATTTATCTTATAGACAATTCCATGGAGCCGGAGATTTGGAATCTGTATCTGGCGCAAAATAGCGGCGCAGGCCAAAACGGTAGCGCCATGGTGCCCTTTTTCTCGGAAGATGTAAAGGGTTATTTCAGCACTCGCGGAGAAGTGGGGGCTGCCCGCAGACCCGGTGACCAATCCGTATCAGAAGAAATGCAGGCGCAGATAGCAAAGCATTTAAAGCAACAGGGTATGGAGCCTGATGAAGTGAATCTGGAGAGAGGTCTATGGCTGATGGAAAAAGGACTGCCCATTACGGTAGACAGCATGCACCGACTGGAAGGTCTCAGTCGGATAGAATTTCTGGTGGGAGCAGAGCAGTTTGCAGATGCGGCAGCGAATGCAGTGGCAGCAGGCAAAAAGCCCATCCATGCCAATCTGGCAGAGACGGAGGATATCTACCGTAAAGCCAACCGCTATGCAGACATGTATGAAAAAATGAACCCGGCTACGGAGACGAATGTAACTGCACGCAGACAGCTGGAAGAGGTAAGACTCCGCATGACCGCAGAGGTAAATGTGAAATTAATCCGCAGCGGTTTTGCCATAGACACAGCCCCTATGGAGGCGCTGATTGACGCCTTAAAAGTGGCTGAAAAGGAGGTGGCAGATTCCCTGTTCCCTGCATCCGATACTGCAGTGGAGCAGTACCGTCTGTTTACCCGGACCAACCGTACCGTAAAAGAGATTCCCGCACTGCCCGCACAGGCACTGGGCCGTTTTGCGGACGCAGAAAGTGTACTTACCTTCCGTGCACTGCACAGTCATGGCATAGAGCTTCGTGAAAAGGGTACTTTGACCACTGCCTTTGTGCAGGCACAGGAAGCATATGAAACCTTGATGACGGCACCCCGCAAGGATATGGGTGACAATATCTGGAAGGCATTCTTCAGTGTGGACGGTCTGCTGCAGGAAATGGGAGCAGAAGTCAATGATACTAACAGAAAGGCAGTCCGCATACTGGGCTACAATCGTATGACCGTGGACGAAGCAAATCTGAGCCGCGTGGCAGAGGCACAGAGCAAGGTGGAACATCTGATTGACAAAATGACTCCTGCGGCAGTGCTTCGCATGATCCGTGACGGCGTAAATCCTTTGGAAACGGATCTGGACAGTCTGAATACATATTTTGATTCCCTGCAGGAAGATTTTGACCACGAGGCAGGGGACTATGCAAAGTTTTTATATAGTCTTGAGAAAAATCAGGACATTACACCGGAGGAAAGAGCGGGCTATATCGGCATTTACCGTATGATCCGCGGCATTGAAAAGGCTGACGGTGCAGCGGTAGGTGCTGTGGTAAATACGGGAGCGGAATTGCAGTTTGCTAATCTGCTCAGCGCAGTGAGAAGCAGTCATTTCAAAGGCTTGGATGTAAAGGTGGATGATGCACTGGGTACACTGGAAGAACTGGTGCAGAAGGGCGAGACCATCACTGACCAGATTAGTAAAGCCTTTGCCGGAAGCATTAAAGAGATTCTGACAGAAGTGTCACAAAACAGAGAAGCTGAAGAGGCTTACCTGCAGGAGCAGATGCAGGCCATCCGGGAAGCAGCCCGGGCACCTAAAGAAGCAGTGGATATGCTGGTGCGGGGCAATCTGCCCGTAAATGCATCCCACTTACTTGCAGCAACGGAGCTTACGGCCAATGCTGCCAATCCTTTCAGGGCGCTGAGGGACAAGGCGCAGCAGTTAAAAGCGACTCCCGCAGGGCTTTGGCAGCAGGTGGGTATGAAGGAAGCTTTTGCGGCAGGTTACCGCCGTATGCTGAGTGACTTGCAGGGCAAAATAGAGGATTACACCTTCGGAGAGCCTGAAACCGGGGAGACCTTTACCCATATGGATATTAAAGAGTTACAGATGTATCATAAACAGCTGAGTATCCTGCGCAGGGTATCCCGCAGAAGTGCCTCCAATGACAGGGAAGAGTACATGATACCCATCTCCTATGGGGACCAGGTGACCCGTGTACATCTCACCGTACAAAGCGGTAAAGCGGAGAAGGGCACCGTATCCGTGAAATGGGAGGGCAGCAGTCTGGAACAGTTGACCCTGAAGATGCGGGTGGAAGGTAATACCCTGTACTGGTCAGGTGAAGGAAAAACGCCGGACGGTATTATGGAAATGGAGCGTATAGCCGATATATTTATCAGAATGGCATCAGAGAACTGGGAGACGGAGCGGGATAATTCCCTGACAGGCGGTGAGATATCACCTGCATTCAGAAACCGCAACCGGTTACAGCAACGATTGACCGAAATGCCGAAGGAGCAGGAGATTCCTGAAGAGACTGTGGAAGATGCAGAGCTTTACCGGGTGGCTGAGATGGCACTTTGGGCAATAGAAAGAGGTAAGTATGAGAATTAATTATAATGTATCCGCAATGATATCCAATAATGCACTGGCAAATAACGACAGCCTGCTGGCCAAATCACTGGAGCGTTTGTCATCGGGACTGAAGATTAATAATGCCAAGGACAATCCTGCGGGACTTGCCATGGCCAAGAGAATGAATGCGCAGATCGAGGGTGTGGGCGTGGCTAATCAGAATGCAGGAGACGGCATTTCCGTACTGGAGACCGCCGAAGGTGCCCTCAGTGAAGTAAACCAGATGCTGCAGAGAATGAATGAGCTGGCTGTAAAAGCAGCTAACGGCACCATGTCTGCCTCTGACCGAGAGACCATTCAGGATGAAATCGCACAGCTGAAGGATGAAATCACACGAGTAGCGGACACCACTGAGTTTAACGGTCAGAAGCTGTTAAACGGAGAGTATGCATACAAGGGATACAGCAATACTTATGGCATTAAAGTAAATTCCTACAGTGAAGCGGTTCCTTTTAAAACCTATGAGGTGGAAGAACTTACACTGGAAAAAGAAATTATTGACGGACAGGAAACAGGCAACTATCTGGTGGGCTCAATCACCTTGGGAGAGGATTTCCCCGATGAGACACAGGTGACCTGTGAAAACAATATGCTGGTGATAACCGGTCCTAAGGATTTTGAAATCAAGCTGGATTTGGATGAACTGGATCTGGGCGACGATACTACTGCGACCTACACCGGTGATACCGCACTCTCCTTTGATTGCACGGGAATCGGTCCCATGCGTCTGCAGGTAGGTGCCAATGAAGGTCAGATTCTTTCCATCAATATCCCCGACATGTCCCTGCGCAATTACGGTATCGAGGACATGGATGTACGTACAGCGGAAGGCGCAAATGAGGCCATTAAGATGATGGACGGCGCCATTGCGTTCCTGACCTCCGTACGCAGCCAGCTGGGTGCATACCAGAACCGTCTGGAATCCACCATCAACAGTCTGGACATTACTTCCGTAAATATGACCGCTGCTTACTCCCGTATCATGGATGTGGATATGGCAGAGGAAATGACAGAATACACTACCAATCAGGTATTGACCCAGGCAGGTACTTCCATGCTGGCACAGGCCAATGAAAGACCTTCCCAGATATTACAGTTATTACAATAAGGAGCAGGTAAATGACCAGGGAAAACATACAGCAGTTTACTTTCCGCATCAGCCGGGCCAACTCCACGGAGCTGGTGGTAATCCTATACGAAATGCTGATCTGCTATCTGGAGGATGCAGAGCAGGCGTGGGAGGGAGAAACACCTGATGAACGCGCGGAGGCACTGAGAAAGGCCCGCGGCTGCATCAACGAACTGATGCAATCCGTTGACAGCAGATACGAGCCGGGAAGCAGCCTGTTACAGCTTTATATTTACAGTTTGAAACAGCTGGCCCATGCACAGCGTGAGGGAGACAAAGAGCCCGTGAAACAGGTACGGCAGATGATGCAGTCCCTTCATGATGCATATGCCCAAATCGCTCCTTTGAATACCAAGGGACCCGTGATGAACAATTCCCAGACAGTATATGCCGGACTCACCTACGGTCGCAATGATTTAACCGAAAACATGGCTGACCAGGGCGCGAATCGGGGAATGAGAGTCTGACGGACTCTCCACGGCAGGCTGGGACGCCGCCAGGGACACCAGATGTGCGTGACGCTTTTGCAAAGCAATAATTTCATAAATATAACTGTCGATTAAATCGGCATCGGTAGCGTTATCAAAACCCGCATATGCAAATTCCAGTGCAAGGCGGGTTTTTTCTATGGAATCCTGTAAGGAAACGGGAGAGAACTGCTCCTCCATCACCAGTTTGGCTGTATCGTATCGTTGATAAGTTGCTGCTTTCATATGATTACCTCTCTTTATACCCTATTTCCCATGCCGGTTATGTACGCTACGGGTAGTTATAGTATAGACAGGGTTTATGTAAAATATACCGTCCATAGTAAAATTTGGTATATTCCCTTTCCATAGGACATACAGTGTTAAAAAGACATGGGGGCATAGGGTATGTTTTGGTGGATACTTATAGGGGCAGCGCTGCTTCTTAGCGGCAAAGAAAGACGGTTCCGTATCATCCTGCGGGCGCTGGTGGGAGCATTGGCCATCTTTACCCTGAACGCAGCTCTGGAAATCAGGGGACTGCCTGCATACGTGGCCATCAACGAAATGACCCTGGGAGTATGCGGTATCCTGGGATTGCCGGGATTTCTTGGGCTATATGGACTAAGGCTCTATGCCTTCTTTTATTGATATTGCACAAAAATCAAAAAGACTATATATAGCCTTGTTATTTGAAAAGGGCAGGGCTATAATACAAAAACAAGATAAATGAATATTCTTTTTCTTTTCTTTGGACGAGTCGTCCGTTTTTCAAAACTTATAAATGAATAGGGAGATGATAAGTTGCTGATATGCTGTTTAATGGCAGGCGTAGCGGCTGCTTTTGACTATGGCAGCAGAAGGATTCCCAACCGTCTCATGCTTGGCATGCTGGTTTGGGGAGTGGTACATGCCGGGCTCAAAGACTCCTTCAGAGGCATTTTGATGTTTCTGGGGATTACAGTATTGACGGTACTGGTGCTCTTTCCTCTGTATTCCGTAGGTAAAGTAGGTGCAGGAGATGTAAAGCTGGTGGCACTTTGCTGCGGTTTCCTGGGTAAGGGGTGCGTGGTGTATTTTTTATTTGTCATGTTGTCAATTGCGGCTTTGCTTGCGTTACTGAAATTATTGAAATACGGCAGGAGCAGAGGAACCGGGGTTTGTATGGCAGGTCCTGTTTTCTTAAGTTTACTGCTGCATATGGGAGGTATTTATTGAATGATTTGACATTATTAATTTGTGACAGGGAGGAAGAGTATCTGCGGCTGATGACAGAGTATGTACTGAAGCAGCAGGGACTTTGCTGGCAGGTCAGGGCATATACGGATCCGGAGGAGATGAAACGCCGGGAAGCAGGCCGCAAAGAGGATAAAGGGGATATACTTTTGTTTTCCGAAAATGTACTACAGGGACAACCGCCCATGCAATTGGCAGAGTGTACGGTGCTGTTAGTGGAGAAAGGAAAAGTCATCGCGGGGGATATGCCCGGTATTTACAAATATCAGGGGGCAGATGAGGTGCTTCGGGAGCTTTTGGAACTGTATGCGGCGGTATCCCACAGCGCAGAGACAGTATTAAGTAAAGGAGGTAAGAGTAGGATACTGGCCTTTTATTCTCCCGTGCACCGATGCCTGCAGACTACTTTGGCACTGGCACTGGCATCAAAGCTCTGTGAAAAGGGGCGTACGCTGTATTTGAATTTTGAGTATCACGGCAGTGTGGCGGGGATGCTTCCCGATGATAAAACAAGGGACCTTGCGGACTTGGTCTATTTTTTAAATGCACAGGGTGAGAAATTTCGTATCCGGTTAAGCAGTATTGTGAGAAAATACGGTGATCTGGAATATGTGCCGCCTATGAAGGTAGGAGCCAATCTGCCGGCAGTCAGCGGAGAAGAGTGGCTGCGTTTACTTCACCGTTTGGATGAAGAGGGAGGATATGAGTACCTGGTGCTGGATTTATCCGAAAGTGTGCAGGGATTGCCGGAGTTTTTATCGCAGAGCAGTAAGGTCTATACCATTTGTAAAAAAGACCGCATGTCCGAGCAAAAGCTGGAATTGTACAGGGCGCAGCTGGAACGCAAGGGCTATGGGGATATCTGGAAAAGGACGGAAAAAGTCTATCTGCCATTTATACGTAATTTGCCGGAGGGTAACATGGAATATATCAAGGGGGAACTTGCCATGTTTGTAAAAGAACTGCTGGAAGAGGATATGAAGGATTAGTGGGGATATGGATTATAAAGAGTTAAAACACAAATTAAAGGCAGAGGTGCAAGGGCACTTGGGATATGTGAGGGATGTCACCGATGAGGAGGTAATGGAGGCCATTGACGAGGAAATCCTAAACGATGGAGAAGTATCGGTATGCACGGTGGCTGTGAGAAGACGGCTTCGGAAGGAGCTTTTTGATTCCCTGAGACGGTTAGACATACTGCAGATATTTGTGGAGGACCCGGCTGTTACGGAGATTATGATTAACGGCCCCGGGCACGTGTTTGTGGAAAAAGAAGGAAAGGTCCGTGAGCTGGACATTTGCTTTGATTCGGAGGAAATGCTGCAGGCAGTGATTCAACAGATTGTAGCGGGCTGCAACAGAACCGTAAATGCCAGCAATCCCATAGTGGATGCCAGATTAAAGGATGGTTCCAGAGTAAATATTGTGATGAATACGGTGGCGCTGAACGGTCCCATTGTTACCATACGACGGTTCCCGGAGCGCCCTCTGAATATGAATAGGCTTATGGAATGCGGAGCTGTAACACGGGAAGCCGCGGAGCTTTTGGAAAAGCTGGTAAAGGCCGGATATAATATTATGGTAAGCGGTGGAACGGGAAGCGGTAAAACTACTTTTCTAAATGCCCTTTCCGAATTTATTCCCTCCTATGAAAGAGTGATTACCATAGAGGACAGCGCGGAGCTGCAACTTATGGGAATAACTAATCTGGTGCGTATGGAGACCAGGAATGCCACTGCAGAAGGCTGTACAGAGATAACTATCCGTGATTTGATACGGACTTCCCTAAGAATGCGTCCGGACAGAATCATCGTGGGAGAGGTAAGGGGGGCTGAGGCATTTGACATGATACAGTGCCTAAATACGGGACATGACGGCAGTATGTCCACTGCCCATGCCAACAGCGGCAGGGATTTACTGGCCAGGCTGGAAAATATGATTTTGATGGGAATGGAGCTTCCTCTTAGTGCCATCAGGGGACAGATTGCGGCAGGAGTGGATATTATTGTGCATCTGAGCAGATTCAGGGACGGTAGTCGCAGATTGGTGGAAATATCTGAAATCTGCGGAATGCAGGGAGGAGAAATCGTTATGCACCCCATTTACACATATGAAACTGTTTGGGATGGGGAGGATGGAGTAATTGCGCATGGTAAATTGGTTCAAAAGGGTGAGATTACCTGCAGGCAAAAGCTTGAAGCCGCCGGACTACAATAATTATTTCGGTGGGAAACGGGAGATTTTGCAAGCCCTGTTTAAAAGTACATTTTGTGTCATGGTGCTGGCCTATATTTTTTACCGAAGCTGGTGGGCCGTATTGTTTCTGTTGCCTGTGGGGGCAGGAATATTTGTAAAGGAAATAAAGCGGAGGATTAAGGGTTATCGGGAGCAGCTTGCGCTGGAATTTAAAGAGTGTATTTTGTCTGTGGCAGCCTCTTTAAAAGCAGGATATTCTGTGGAGAATGCATTGATGGAAAGCATGGGAGATATGAAAAGAATGTATGGACCTGATTCTCTGATATATAAGGAACTGGAAATCATAAGCAGGGGTCTGATAATCAATATAGCTCCTGAAGAGCTGTTTGCAGATCTGGGCAGGCGTAGTGCTAATGAGGACATCTGCCGTTTTGCAGAGATTTTCCGGATAGCCAGAAGTAATGGCGGCAATCTGCCGGAAATTATAGGCGGCACAGCATTGATGATTTCCAACAAAACAGAAGTCAGGGCGGAAATTAGGGCTACTTTAAGCGGAAGAATGCTGGAGCAGAAAGTAATGCGTATAATGCCTCTGGGTATTTTGCTTTACATTGAATTCAGTACCCCGGGATATTTTGCCTCCCTGTATCATAATCCGGGAGGAATCGGTATTATGACCCTTTGTCTGGGAATTTATA
The DNA here is from genome assembly GCA_017513625.1 of Lachnospiraceae bacterium. Taxonomy (GTDB): domain Bacteria; phylum Bacillota; class Clostridia; order Lachnospirales; family Lachnospiraceae; genus Acetatifactor. The sequence continues at coordinate 18,905 of JAFXEW010000003.1, forward strand.
TTGTTGGATATTTATGGGGAGAAAGGGTGATGGATAATATTTTTTCATAAGAAAACATTTTGATGAAAGGCGGAATAAATGGAAAGGAATACACCGGCATATATAAGGCCTTTTCTAAAAATAGCTGGTAAGATAATTGATATTGCAGATAAAGGGCTGCACGGTAAGGGAATATCTTTCAGAACAAAGCGGGAGCTGCAGATATTGTATCCGGATATAAAACGGGAAGAGGCGGAGAAGCAGTTTCGTATAACGCGGTTGGCAAATGTAATGTTTACGGTATTGTTGGGGGGACTGCTGCTACTGGCTATCGCCACAGGAAATGATGATGATATAAGGATAGTAGAAGGCAGTATAGTACGGGGCGGATATAATGATGGAGACCGCCAGGTTTCCCTGGAGATTTTCCGGGGACAGGATGAGGCAGGAGTGGTGGATATTACCATAGGTGCAAGAGAGTATGAAGAAAAGCAACTTTTAGAGGTATTGGACGATTTTAGAATGCATTTGCCGGAATTAATCCGGGGACAAAATCCGGACCTTCACAATGTAACGGAGGATTTATGCCTGTTGCAGCAATACGAGGGTTATCCTTTTACGGTGAGCTGGTACTGCAGATCGGGAGAATACTTATCCGATGCGGGAGAGTTGATAAAGGCACCTGAGCAGGATGTGCAGATATGGCTGGAGCCCATCATTATGTATGGAAGCGGACAATGGGAAAATCCTATTGCCATTACCTTGTTAAAGGGGGAAACGGATGAAAAGGCAGCATTACAAAAGTATCTGTTGGATTCGGAAGCGGACAGTCGCAAACAGGAGAAATGGGTACTGCCTTCTGACTGGAACGGACAGGACCTGCATTACAAGGTAAAGAATGGAGGTTACGCAATAATGTGGATATCATTGTTGGCTGTAGGTGTGGCGGCAGTTTTTCTTCTGGCTGAAAAGGATTTGCATGAAAAGTATGTACAAAGACAAAGGCAGTTAAAGGAGGAATATCCGGAACTTCTGCATCGGATGGTATTATACATAGGCGCGGGTATGACTATCAGGGGATGTCTTTATCAAATCAGCAGGGAATATTCGGAGGGGATTGCCGGGGGAATGGAGAAAAATATAGCATTCGAAGAATTGGGGTATGTATGCAGGGAGATCAGGACCGGTGTGTCTGAAGCAGATGCGTATGAAAGATTCGGGCAGAGGACCGGAGTACAGGAATATATCAGACTTTGCACTCTGCTGATACAGAATTTACAAAAGGGAAGCGGTACTCTTGCAGAAAGACTAAGGGAAGAGGCCGGGAATGCACAGACTGAATATCTTCAGTTATGTAAAAAAGCAGGTGAAGAGGCAGAAACCAAATTGCTTGTTCCCATGGCGCTGATGCTGATAGTGGTTATGCTGATGATACTGATTCCTGCGTTTCAGACTGCCGGAATATAAAGAATGTGAATTTTAGTAAAAGGAGGAAAAGAATATGAACAGAGCAAAAGGATGGAAAGAATTTTGGAAAGAAGAAGACGGAATGGGGACTATAGAGGTGGTATTGATTACAGTGGTATTGGTGGGATTGGTGCTGATATTCCGTACCCAGCTGACCTCTATTGTAAACAGCTTGTTTACAAAGATTACAAACAATACAAACCGCTTTTAGCCCATGAGCGGGTTATGAATTCTGCAGGGGGTTATCTTACTGTCTTTCTATCCCTAATACTCAGCCTGATTATTATGGTGAGCTTGGGATTGATAGAGGGAGTCAGGCACAATGCTGTGGCATTGGAGTCGGAATGTGTTGCCGATGTGGCTTGGAACAGTGTGTTTGCCGAGTATCACAGAGGAATGGCGGAGCGTTTTAACATTTTTGTGTTAGATGCGTCCTATGGAACCGATTACTCGGCACACAGTAACATAGAACGCCATTATAAGAAATATCTGGACCGTAATGTGCGGGTGACGGACGGAGGAATTTGGGATTATCTGATAGTAGATTTTGTAAAGCTTAATGTATCCGAAAGTCAGGTAAATAAGGCAATGCTTTTAACGGACGGAAACGGCCGGGTATACAGAGCCATGGCAGTAAATGCCGTAAAGGATGATTTGAATTTGCACACTCTTGATAAGGTAATGGGCTGGTTGGATGTAATACAGGGAAACGGGTTGCTGGAATGGAATTCCGAGCAACCCAGGCAGGAAGCACAAGCGCAAATCGGATTATTACTTAAAGAAACAGAGGGAAGAGAAAGTCAGTCCTTTGAATCTCCTACGGCTTATCTGGATGAGGTACGCAAGAGAGGAATTCTCAGTTGGGTACTCGGAGACAATGCACTGGCAGTTGTATCAAACAAAACTTTGCTGGAAGAAGAATTGTTTAGCGCAAGAAGTAAGAAGAACGGCATAAATAAAGGAAATGTAGATTTACCGGAAACAGGGTTTTTAGAAGAGACAGCGGAGAGATTCCTGTTTCGGGAGTATTTGCTCAGTTATTTTGGAAATTATCTGGAACAACAGGAAAATTCTTCTTTACAGTATCAGATAGAGTATCTGATTGTAGGAAAGCCGGGAGATGCGGATAATTTGCGGGGGGTTATAAAACGGATTACGGCAATCAGGGAAGCGGCTAATGCGATGTATCTTTTTTCTGATGCAGAAAAAAGCCAGACTGCGGAAGTGGCAGCATTTTTGTTATCCACAGTGGTGGGACTCCCGGAATTAACACAGCCGGTTAAAGTGTTGCTGCTTCTGGGATGGTCCTACGGTGAAACTCTTCATGATATGGAATTATTGTTGGAGGGGCAGCAGGTTCCGCTTCTTAAAGATGACCGGACATGGCATTATTCGCTGGATAATATTTTGGAAGGAATCGGTAAGGATAAGGAGATTGAGAAAGTAGCCGGGGATGGAATGCACTACAAAGATTATCTGCGTGTGTTAATGATGTTGACCGGCCAAAAGGAATTGACAAAGAGGAGCATGGATTTAACGGAAGCAGACATTCGTTTGTTACCGGGAAACAGTAATTTCTGCCTGGATAATTGTTATGTGGAACTGGAAGCAGAGACGGAGTTTACCAGTGACTTTGGTTATACATATAGTGTAACGAAAAAGGGTTCTTATCTTTATTTAAAATGAAAGGAAGGCACATCAGGATATCTTCTTTATGTATGAAAATCAATCAATTACAAATTGCAACTATAAATATGATAAAAAAAGCAAAAGACCTTCTCCGACGAATATGTCCGCAGACTCCCATGCCCGGGGAGTAATGTTGACAAGTATTAGAGAGATTTTTGGCATAAAGAGGATATCCCGGTGGGTCTTTCGCGGGAATAAGATGAAAGCAGGAATAACCGTAGAGGCAGCCATTGCTTTACCGCTGTTTTTGTTCTTTGTATTAAATCTGGGAAGTATCATAGAGATGATACGGCTCCATGGCAACCTGGAATTGGCCATTACTAATATGGGGAACGGATTAACGGTTTATGGCTATGTAAACAGCATGGAAATTCCTGATGAAGAGGCGCAATTGCCGGAGGAAGTGATTCGTTTTTCGAAGACAGCACTTTCCTATTTTATGATTAAGGAGGGCGTAGAAGCTTTTCTGGGCGAGGAGTATCTGGATGCTTCGCTGTTAGAGTCGGGAAGTAATAGTCTGTGGGGAACCACTTGGCAGCTTTCTCCGGAAAAGGATGTAGTGCAGCTTACCTTGGGGTATATTTTGAACTGTCCATTTCCGGTGCCCGGATTTGGTAAGGTGGTAATGCTGAATAATTACTACGGACATATGTGGACCGGATATGCGATTCCGGGTGCGGAAGACGGAGCGGTAGCGGAAACGGTATATGTAACGGTTTACGGTGAAGTGTTTCATAACAGGTTAACTTGTCCGTATTTAAAACTTACAATAAAGCAGGTAGGACTTTCCGAGATGGACAAGCTTCGCAACAAGGATGGAGAAAAATATGTGTTATGTGAGTTTTGTTCAAAGGAGAAATATGAAGGAGATGTGTATATAACAGACTGGGGGAATTGTTATCACTTAGATAAAAAATGCGGAGGTCTGATCAGAAAAATATATTCTATGACCAAGGGAGAAGCTTTGGAAGAAGGAATGAGATTTTGCAGTAAATGTAAAAAGGAGGAACAGCAGTGATTGCTTTTATGTTTCAAACTATATATTTGGGTGTTTTGAGTATTTGGGATATTAAGGAAAAAAGGGTGCCCGTTTTTCCTTTGTTGGCAGGTGGAGCCGTATTGGTTTTGTTTGCCATATATACTTGTCTGATGGGGGATGTGCAGTGGAGAACCCTACTGGGCGGAATTGTTCCCGGAAGTCTTTTGGTGGTGTTGGCCTGTTTGACAGACCAGATTGGCAAGGCGGATGGGCTTGTTGTGATGGCATTGGGGGCACAGTGCGGATTACGGAGATGCTTGATGCTTCTATTCTACAGTCTCTTCTTCATTTCTGTTTTTTCTTTAGTTCTAATGATTTTCTTTAAAGCAAAAAGCAGTACCCGTATTCCGTACCTGCCATTTTTATTGGTCGGACTGTGGATAGGGGGTGTCAGATGATGAATAAAAAGCTTACGGGCTATTTCACTGTAGAGGCAGTAATTCTGTTGCCCTTCGTGATTTGGATTATCGGACTGGTTATGTATCTGATGATTTTTCAGTACAACAGATGCCTGATGGAGCAGGACTTGGGAATGATATTTGTGCGTAGTGCCGGTTTTTCTCTTCCTTCGGAGGAACTGATAAAGGAAACGGACCGGCTTAAGGACGGTATTAATTATGATAAATATGTGAGTTGCCGGGTGGAGTCCGTTAATGTGGAGAAAAAAATAACCGGCTTTGAAATAAGTAGCGAGTTGACAATAGATTGTCCTATAGCAGGGGTGGGAGATATAGGTAAGCAGTGGCATGCGGAAAGGAAATTTACGGGTATGAAGTTGTCGCCGGTTTATTTTATCAGGATGTGTAATAAGGTGGCAGATGTCACAGGCAGAAAGGGGAACTAAGATGGAATATATCAGAAATTTACATAGTAATTATTTGCGGAGTCAGTTGGAAGAAAAACCGGAGGAACAAAGCTACCGTTATCGGATTATCAGCAGAGGCGGTATCAGCGGGCTTCTTGACTGTGAGTTAAGATATATGAATGAGGATGCTTTTTTGTATTATGATATAACGTCCAAACAAAGTGTGGCACAGTTTTTTGCACGTAAAACAATAGGTAGGGAGTGGCTTAGGGATTTTATGTATTTTTTGCAGTCACTGCATAGGGAGCTTGACCGCTTTTTATTGGATGAACAGGATTGCATGTGGAATCCGGAATATATATTTCAGGATTTGGATAAAAAAGCATTCTATCTGGTTTATGAACCTTATAGAAAACAGGAATCTAAATTTACGGAATTTCTGGAGTTTCTGATTGAGCATTTGGATTATGAAGATGATGTGCTTGTAGAGTGTGTATATCACATGTACGAGCAGGCAGATGCTTTGGGGGATATTTATCTGCAGGAACAGATATTTGCAGATATGGCAAAGCTGGAGAATGTGCCAGAATGCAAAGAAGAAGCAGAATCGGCGGAGGATGTTTTCACTGAGATTCCGCTTAGGGAAGAAAGAACTGCATATGTAGCAGAGTCCCGGAGCAATCCGGTTGTTTCCAAAGAAGATAAGAAGGCGGGATTATGGGCGCTGTTTGAAAGCAGGCGTAAACGGGACAGGCAGGAGCGTGAAAAATACAGGCAGGAGGCAAGCCGGGCTATGAACGGATTAATGGTGGCAGAGGAAGGTGTCTATTGTGAAGAAGAGGAATCTGTACGGGAAGAGTGCGGCTCAACTGTTTATGTGGAAAACATACAGCAGGAGCGATGTTTGAGGAGACTTATTTCCGCAGAGGGGGATATGGACTGTGTACTATCTCAAAAGGACTTTATCATAGGTAAGAAAAAGGGAGAGGTGGATCTGGTGCTGTCCGATGCTTCTGTCAGCCGGATTCATGCCAGAATAGTATATGATGGAGAATATTATCTGGAGGATATGAATTCTACCAACGGCACATTCAAGAACGGGCTCCGTCTTTTGCCCTATGAAAAGAGGATTCTGCAGTCCGGGGACGAGGTCGCCTTTGGTAAAAAAGTAATGATATTCAGATAGAAATAGAGGGTTTGGTTGACGGTAAGCAGGAAAAAGTGGTACATTTTATCTAGTAAGAAAGGTGGAATGCATCTTGAAGAACCGGAAAAATATACCATGGGTCAGTGCAATTCTGGCAATCATTAATATATTGGTATTTCTGCGGTGTACAACCGGTGGCAACATGTTATATAATAGAGGAATGATGGATGTGTGGCACACATTGGTTGAGGGGGAGTATTATCGTATTCTCACGGCCATGTTTCTCCATGCAGACATGAACCATTTGTTCAACAATATGTTGCTGGTATTTTTCCTTGGTTCCATGATAGAAAAGGAAATAGGCCACGTAGTGTATGCAGTGACTTATTTTCTGTCGGGGATAGGAGCTAATGTGTTATCCCTGATGTACAAGATATATTGTGGTGTAGATTCATACAGTCTGGGAGCCAGCGGAGCTGCTTTTGGATTAGACGGTGTTTTATTGGCACTGGTACTATTCAGCAACAGAAAACCTGTGGACGTGACGCCGGTGCGATTGATTGGTGTGTTACTGTTTTCGTTGTATAGCGGTTTTGCTTCGGCAGGAACGGATAATGCCGCACATGTAGGCGGACTGACGGTAGGATTTCTGATAGGCATCATTATCAGTATGGTATACAGGCTCAAAGAGAAAGCGCATGACAGACAGAGACTGTCACAGGCGGCAGAAAGGAACGGGGATTGATATGAAGGTAAATATTTACTACGGCGGAAGAGGTATTATTGATGACCCGACTATCTATGTGATTAATAAGATGCAGGAGATATTGGAGGAGCTTCATGTAAAGGTGGAGCGGTTCAATCTGTATGAATTAAAGAATTCCATTGCGACCCTTCCTCAGACCTTGAAGGATGCGGACGGTATTATCATGGCTACTACGGTGGAATGGTATGGAATTGGCGGTTATATGCAGCAGTTTTTGGATGCCTGCTGGTTGTATGGCGACAAGGAAAAGATTTCCAGGATATATATGTGTCCGGTGGTTATGTCTACTACCTATGGTGAGCGGGAGGCCAAGCTGAATCTCACAACCGCATGGGAAATTTTGGGCGGTTTGCCCTGTAGCGGTATCTGCGGCTATATTGAAAATACCATCAGTCTGGAGATGAATCCCCAGTACACCACTATAATTGAAAAGAAGGTAGAAAATATATACCGCACCATCAGTCAGAAGATATCCAGTTTTCCTGCCAGCAACCAGGCAGTTAAGCAAAAGGTGTCCATGTCCCAGGCCACAGACCTGACTCCTCAGGAAACCGAGCAGCTGTCCCATTATGTGTCGGACGATAGTTATGTGCAGAGACAGAAGGAGGATTTACAGGAACTTGGCAGTCTGTTCCGGGATATGCTCAACAATGAAGGTGCCGACAGTGAGACGGAGTTTGTGGGCGATTTCCGCAAGGTATTCAAGCCCCAGGCAGGCTTTGCAGCAGAGTATGCCATCTATATCAAGGAGAAAAAGAATCCTCTGCTCATCAGTGTCATCGGGCCGAATGCGGATTGCAGATACGGCACTGCTGCATCGGTTGATGTGGAAATCCACATGGACAGAAATACCATGGAAGACATTGTGCACGGACGTATGACCTTCCAGAGGGCGTTTATGTCAGGTGCCATGAAAAACAAGGGCGATTTTAAGATTATGAGGACCCTGGACCAGATATTTGCCTTTGAGAGCAGGTAGCCGGTGCAGGATATAGTATATTGATAGGAAGAGAAGGTAGAAGATTATGATAAAAGACGATTGTATTTTTTGTAAGTTGGCAAATGGTATTTTTCCCACCAATTCTATTTATGAAGATGAGGATTTTAATGTAATTTTGGATATAGAGCCCGCTACAAAGGGCCACGCACTGATTTTGCCTAAGAATCATGCGGACAATTTATTTGAACTTCCGGATGAAACAGCGGCAAAGGCTATTATCCTGGCTAAAAAAATGGGTGGCGTATTAAAGGAGAAGTTGGGATGTGACGGTCTGAATATTGTACAGAACAATGGTGAAGTGACAGGACAGACTGTGATGCATTTCCATTTCCATCTGATTCCCCGCTATGAAAAGAATGCTAAAGTGATAGGCTGGGAACCCGGTAAATCTACGCCCGAGGAGTTGGCAGATATCAGAAAGCAGATAGTGGAATAAATATGAGAAGTATAAATGTAGATATTATAACGGATAATATTAAAGAGATGTGTATAGAGGCCAACCACTTCCTGTCCTCTGATATGAAGTGTGCAATGGATGCGGCCTATGCTACGGAGGAGTCTCCACTTGGCAGGCAGATTTTGGGTCAGCTACAGGAAAACCTGCAGATTGCGGGTGAGGATATGATTCCCATATGCCAGGACACGGGAATGGCTGTTATTTTTATGGAAATCGGTCAGGATGTACATTTTGAAGGTGGAAGTCTGGAAGGCGCCATCCATGAAGGTGTGCGCCGCGGATATGTGGAAGGATACCTTAGGAAGTCTGTGGTAAAGGATCCGCTGATTCGGGACAATACCGGAGATAACACACCGGCAATTATTCATTATAGCATTGTACCGGGGGATAAAGTGCGAATAACGGTGGCTCCTAAGGGTTTTGGTAGTGAAAACATGAGCAGAGTATTTATGTTAAAACCTGCTGACGGAATCGAGGGTGTTAAAAATGCAATACTGACAGCTGTGCGAGATGCCGGACCCAATGCATGTCCTCCCATGGTAGTAGGAGTAGGTATCGGAGGTACCTTTGAGAAGTGTGCATTGATGGCAAAGCATGCCCTCAGTCGTCCTGTAGATGTTTCTTCCGGAATTCCGTATGTAAAAGAGATGGAAGAAGAACTGCTTGACCGGATTAATGCCATGGGCATCGGCCCGGGCGGCTTGGGAGGCACTACCACGGCACTGGCAGTGAATATAGAAACATATCCTACTCATATAGCCGGACTTCCTGTTGCGGTGAATATCTGTTGTCATGTAAACAGACATGCTGTTAGGGAAGTGTAGTTTGAATACGGTTAGGCGTGAGAAAGAAGGTTGAAATGGATAAATATGTTAAAGTTCCGCTCAGTGATGCGGATGCTAAGTCACTTAAAGCGGGAGACTATGTATATCTCACCGGTACCATATATACGGCAAGAGACGCGGCGCATAAGAGGATGCAGGAGAGTCTTGACCGGGGAGAACAGCTGCCGTTGGAAATGCAGAACAAAGTGATATATTATATGGGACCGTCACCGGCAAGGGAAGGCAGAGCCATCGGTTCTGCAGGGCCTACCACATCCGGACGTATGGATAAATATGCCCCTACACTCCTGGATATGGGACTTAAAGGTATGATTGGTAAAGGGAAGCGTACAGAGGCAGTGAAGGAAGCTATGATCCGTAACGGAGCCGTTTATTTTGCGGCGGTAGGCGGCGCAGGTGCTCTGCTGTCCAAGGCAATCTGTTCGTCAGAGATTGTGGCTTATGAGGATTTAGGGACAGAAGCAATCCGCAAATTGGAAGTGAAGGACTTTCCTGTGATTGTAGTTATTGACGCAGAAGGTAACAATCTGTATGAAACCTCTATTAAGCAATATGCAAAGGAAGTGTGATTATGTGGAGAATTGTAATGATGGTGGTGCGATTGTTTTATATTGCACCATACTACCTGTATCGTATCTGGAAATATGGAAAGGCATATAACGGAGATATTGACGAGGCATATGCATATGTAAAAAAGGTAACCATGGCGGCTAATAAGGCGGGACGTGTAAAGATTGAAGCCCATGGTTTGGAAAATATTCCCAAAGAAGACGGTTTTATTTTTTATCCCAACCATCAGGGCTTGTTTGATGTTCTTGTATTATTGGAATCCTGTCCCAGACCTTTTGCTTTTGTTATAAAGAAAGAAGCTCGCAATATTATTCTGCTTAAGCAGGTGGGAGATGCTCTGGGATCCCTGGCCATTGACAGAGAAGATATAAAGCAATCCATGAAAGTTATTTTGGAGATGACAGAGAGGGTAAAAAAGGGAACAAACTTCCTGATTTTTGCAGAAGGAACTCGCAGCAAGAATGGTAACAAGCTGCTGGATTTTAAGGGAGGAAGCTTTAAGGCTGCTACAAAAGCCAAGTGCCCCATTGTGCCCTGTGCCCTAATTGATTCGTTCAAGCCTTTTGATGAGAAGTCCTTAAAACCGTTGACAGTTAAGGTGATTTATCTGCCTCCCATGTATTATGAGGAATATAAAGAGATGAAAACCGGCGAAATTGCAGCAGAGGTAAAACGCCGTATTGAGGCAGCAATTGCGGAATACGAGAATGCATAAAAAAGCAATTGACAAACAAAGGATTAGTATGTATAATAACACTTGCGTTGTGAGACGTGCTAATTTAATATTGGTAGAGACGTAGTTCAGATTTTGGAGAAATACTCAAGAGGCTGAAGAGGCGCCCCTGCTAAGGGTGTAGGTCGTTTGCGCGGCGCGAGGGTTCAAATCCCTCTTTCTCCGTTTTTCTCTACCAATCAAAAGTGCTGTTTGTTCAGCACTTTTTTTATACTCATTTATCATTGAAAAGTGCTGTTTGCCAAAACTTAAAAAAGATTTAAAAAGGTAGTTGACATTGCTTGTACTGTATGATATTATAACATTCGCCCGCTGAAAATGGGCATTAGGTTGAGAAAAACAATCAAAAAAACAGTTGACAATGCAGAGCACACGTGATAAGATAACAGAGTTGTCGCTCTAAACTGACAACAAAGGAACCTTGACAAATAAACAGTAATGCAACCCTGAAAATTCCAAA
>JAFXEW010000082.1 GCA_017513625.1 Lachnospiraceae bacterium
CTATAATCACCGTCCACAATTTTACAGGTGGGAACCGTAACCACATCATAAAAACTGCCACGTTTGTGCATTCCAAGCGCCAAGGGACCATCTTTATATTCGTCACCAAAAGAAAATTCCATCTTGTTGCGGTATTCATACTCTTTGGGACTGCCCTTAATGCCTTCCCAGACATAACCGCCTTCCTGTTTATATAAAACAGAGTCTAACAGCTTTTTAACCTGTTCTTCTTTTATATGCAGTTGCTCGGTATAAGGAAGTGACAGGTAGGTACATCCTCCGCACAAGCCAAAATGGGAACACGGTGCACCTGTCTCCAGAGGTGACTTTTCAAGCACCTCTATCAGCCGGCCTTCCGCCTTCCCTTTTCTGACTTTATTAATTCCTATCTTTACCTTCTGACCGGGCAGGCTGTTCTTTACAACTGCCGTTTCCTCTCCCACACGGCAGATGCCTTTGTTGGGAAAATCCACGCGTTCTACAATGCCTTCATATACCTGTCCCTTTTTCATGGATTAATTTTCTCCTTCATCCTCGAAGAAATCATCCTCATCGTCTTCGAAATCATCCTCAAATTCATCATCAAAATCATCCAGATATGCAGGATTCAGATAACGATATACTGCATAGGCAATACCGGCAATTACTGCGATAGCTGCAACTACTGCCAATACCCACAGGATAATCTTGCATCCTTTGCATTCTCTCTTCTTGGATACCAACTCGTTTAATTTTGCCATTTCCAGTAAATTTTCCATCTTACTCATAGTAAAGCCACCTTTCATAAAAGTTATCTATCATTAGGATACCACAAATCACTTAAAAATACTACACTCTTTTCAATTTTGCAAAAGAAGCGTACATAATCTTCTGTCCTGCAGCATCAAAGTTCACTGTTACCTTGTAATCCCTGGGTTCCTTTTCCAGTTTTAAAACAGTTCCCTCACCGAATTTAATATGACTTACCCTATCTCCCACACCGTAATCCGGCTGAGCAGCAGCCTGATATGCAGCTCCCTTGGCAATCCCGGCCACACTGTTCATACTGCTTACACTTTGAGCAATGAAGGGCTTATCTGCCTTGGCAGTTACCTTGGGTCGAAGTATGGCCTTGGGCCTGGGGTCAAAGGGATTGGGTGCGGATAAAATATCGCTAAACACCATATCTTCACGGTTTCTTCGGCTCTCGGGCACTTTATTATCCAAATATTCCGGGGGAATCTCACGCACAAAACGGCTGACTGCGTTATATTGGGTCTCACCTCTAATCATTCGCATTTTGGCACAGGTTAATGTGAGATTTACCATAGCTCTGGTGATTCCCACATAAGCAAGTCTCCGTTCTTCTTCCAGTTCAAAAGGATCGTCTGCGGTAATTGTCATAAAACTGGGGAAAAGGCCGTCCTCCATGCCTGCCAGATATACATTAGGGAATTCCAAACCTTTTGCACTGTGTAGGGTCATCAGAAGCACTCTTCCGTCTTCATCATTTACATTATCAATCTCCGCAACCAGTGTTACTTCTTCCAAAAATTCACCTAAAGATGGTTCATCATGACTTTCTTCGTAAGCCACTGCCTTGGAAATCAATTCATCCAAATTTTCCAAACGGTCCTCATAACCATCCTCGTCATAGTCCTGCAGATATTCTTCATATCCTATTGTTTCAATAATTTGCCGGATTAATTCAGCTATACTGATTTTATCAACCTGCTTTTTGAAATCAAAAACCATATCCACAAAAGCCCGGATTTTCTGCGTTGCCCTGCCCAGTCCCGGAATATCCTCCGCCTGTGTCATGGCATCAAACATACTCATGTCACGTATTTCCGCATAATCCTCTATTTTTTCCAGACTGGCACTACCGATACTGCGCTTAGGTACATTAATAATTCTCCGAAGTGCCACCTCATCCAAACCGTTATATACCGTCTTCAGATATCCCAAAATATCCTTAATTTCCATCCTTGCATAGAAATTGGTACCGCCCACCACGTTGTAGGGTATGCCGCTTATCACCATACGCTCTTCCAATAGTCTGGCCTGAGCATTGGTTCTGTACAAAACTGCAAAATCCTGATATCTTGCTCCTTCTTTACGAACCTTTTCCCTGATATCATCCGTTATAAACTCAGCCTCTTCATAGGCATTGTCAAATACCCTGAAACGGACCTTTTTACCATCGCCCTTATCCGTCCACAAAGCCTTATCCTTACGCTTTGTATTATTATGAATCACTGCATTGGCCGCATTTAAGATATTCTGGGTGGAACGGTAATTTTGTTCCAGTTTGATTACTTTCGCTTCCGGATAATGCTGTTCAAAATCCAGTATATTGCGGATATTGGCTCCACGGAATTTATAAATAGACTGGTCATCATCACCTACCACACAGAGATTCCTGTAACCATCTGCCAAAAGTCTCACCAGCTCAAACTGTGCTGAGTTTGTATCCTGGTACTCGTCCACCATTACATAACGGAAGCGTTCCTGATAGGAATACAAAATCTCAGGACAAGTTTTAAAAAGCTCCACCGTTTTTACGATAATATCATCAAAATCCAGGGCATTACTGCGTTTCAGGGTCTCCTGATATTCACGGTATACCTTGGCATATATGGTTTTATTATAATCCCCCATTGCATTGATTTCGTATTCCCGTACATCAATCAGTTCATCCTTAGCTGAGGATATGGCATTTAATATACTCTTCTCCTTATGCAGTTTAGTATCTATCTCCAGACGTTTACACACAGCCTTTATGGTAGACTTCTGGTCATCGCTGTCGTATATGGTAAAATTGGTTCCGAATCCCAGCCTGTCAATATGTCTGCGTAATATCCTTACACAGGTGGAATGAAAAGTAGCCACCCACACCTGGTCTGCACCGAAACCCACGATATCATCCACTCTGTGACGCATCTCCTCAGCCGCCTTGTTGGTAAAGGTAATGGCCAGTATATTCCAGGGATTCACTCCCATCTCATCTATGAGATATGCAATCCTATGAGTAAGCACTCTGGTCTTACCGGAGCCCGCACCTGCAAGGATCAGCAGTGGCCCTTTATCATACAGTACCGCTTCTTTCTGCTCTTTATTTAAAGTATCGTAAATACTCATAATCCTCTCCACTTCAATCACTTTATATCTGCTTTTGTACTTTACGTTAAAATATCGCAGCAGGATAACCTGCTGCGAATATTCTGCAATCCGTATTTTATTACTGTAGTTATTTCATGTCGCTTCCGTCAATTACATCTCCACAGTTAGGGCAAAACTTAGGTCTGTCAGCAGGATTCTCCGGCTCCCAACCACATTTATCACACTTAATACCGCCTGCTGAAACGGGCTTGCCTGCACCACAGTTAGGGCAGAAGTTTCCGGTATTGGTCTGACCGCAGGAACACTTCCAAGCATTTGCCTCAGGCTTTTTTGCACCGCAATTGGTACAGAAATTAGCAGTGTTTACATTGCCGCAGGAACATTTCCAGCTACCTGCTGCAGGAGCACTGCTCTGAGGTGCACTGTTCTGGGGCGCATTACCCTGCATCATACCGTTTGCAGCCATCATCTGCATTAATGCAGGTGAAACAGAAGAATCTGAAGTACGCTGTTTTGCCATATCCAGTCCTGCAAAAGCCATCATGGAACCGGTTGCTGTGTTGCCGGCTGCGGCTTCCCAAGAATCCCCTCTCTTACGGGTCTCATATGACAGCATAGCCATAGGATCCTTGAGAGCTTTAATCTTCTGCCACTCAAGCTGCTGATCCTGAATCATCTTTTCCTCAGCTGCGGAAATATTGATGGGGTTAATGTTCATGCTGACAACTTCAATACCCCTCTCATTTCTCCACAAATCCTTAAGATTCTCATTCAGAGATTTAACCACATCATATGCATATCCGGGAATCTCCGTATGAAGAATACCCTTTTTAGAAAGATCGGAAATAGCCGGTTGCAGAGCCTGGACCAATTCATCCTTCATCTGGCCTGTAATCTCTTCCCTTCTGTAATCCCCGCTTACATTACCGCTTACATTTTTGTAGAACAGTAAGGGATCCACAATTTTAAAAGAATAAGAACCATTTACGGGAACCTTAACGGAAAGACTCAGTCCGATTTCATTATCACGCACCTGGAAGCCGATGGGCTGGGGGGTACCGAACAGATTTCTCTTGATTTCTTTTATATTAAAATAATACACTCTCTGGTCATTACCGGTAGAACCGCCAAAGGAGAATCGTCTGCCTATAGCCTTAAAGGTCTCCTTAAGTGTCTCAGCATCAGGCATTTCACCGCTTAAGAGACTGGGTTCTAATGCACTGTCAAATACATAGGGACCTGTCTGGGCACAAAAATCAACAACCTGACCCTGCTCCACGATAATCATGCACTGGCCCTCATTTACTACTACAACGGAGCCGTCGCTGATAACATTATCAGCTCCCTTATTATTCTTCTTATTCTTGACTTTCGCTTTGGATACCAGGATATCATCGGGCAAAGTATCGCAATAAAAATACTCACGCCACTGGTCATTTAATATAGATTCCAACGTATCCTTTGCAGCTTGAACTAATCCCATGGTTAAGTACCTCCCATATAAATACTTATGAATAAATAAAACCAATATTATTCTATCAAAATGCCGAGATAATCTCAACCGTTTTATCAATATTTCTTTACAAAACTACATTTTTCTACTAAACTGTATTTTAACAGATTAACGCAACAATATGGAGGAAGTATGGGAAAGAAAGCAACGAAAGCAGCCGACAACATGTATTATCTGGCCAGATGTGAAGCAGAGGCCACTAATCCCGATTTAAGCAGCCGCGAAAAAGCCGCCGAGATTATAGGTATGGACCGGACACGACTTGCAAGAATTGAACTGGATACCATCTCGCCCTATCCCGAGGAAGTAAAAGCCATGGCAGAGGCATATAATACCCCTGAACTGTGCAATTCCTACTGTGCCCGTGAGTGCCCCATCGGCAAATCCAGTGTTAAAGAAGTGACTATTGATGATTTTGACAGACTGGCTCTGAAGGTTCTTGGCTCCCTAAAGGATATTGATTTACTTCGCGCTTCCCTTATTGCCATTTCCGAAGACGGTGTTATCGACATAAGCGAACAAAAGGCTTTTCAGGAGATTCTGGATTCCCTGGAAAAAATCAGTACCAATGCCAAAGCGTTACAGCTTTGGGCCATTAAAAACATTCGTCTGCAGTAATAATATACATAAACAGATGCCCGGCATAAAGCCGGGCATTTCCATACTCTTATCTGTTTTCAAAAGCTTCCTTTGCAAAATCTATATTTACAAGATCTTCATAGGGCACATTCACATCCAATTCCCCCGCATCCTTCAATATATTCTGAAGCAGGCTGAAGGCATCTTCCGTAAAAATCAAATCCTCTTTCCAAGTATCCTGTGCATAATACCGGCTGACAATAGTGGTTATGGTAGTCACATCAGTGTCTGCAAACTGAGGAGCAATGACTTTAGCAATCTCCTCCGGTGTATGCGCAGCCACATAATCCATCCCCTTCTGTAATGCTCTGGTGAATGCACTGATTACCTCCGGATTCTCTTCCATAAAACTTTTCTTTGCCGAAAAAGAAGTATAGGGAACGTAACCCGAATCCTCTCCCAGAGAAGCCACTACATATCCGTCTCCCTTGCTTTCCAAGGCAGTCGCATGAGGTTCGAATTCAACCGTAAAATCTCCCTGGCCGCCGGAGAATGCAGCTGCAGTAGAGCCAAAGTCAATGCTTTGGTCTATATTTACATCCGTAGCCGGGTCTATATTATTCTTGCGCAGTATATATTCAAATACCATCTGAGGCATACCGCCTGCTCTTCCGCCCAGTACATCCTTTCCTTTCAGCATTTCCCACTTAAATCCGCTTATCGGCTCTCTGGATACCAGAAAATTACCTGCCCGCTGTGTCAGCTGTGCAAAATTCACCACATAATCCTGAGCACCGCCCACATATGTGTATACAGTTGTTTCACTTCCCATAAATCCGATATCAGCCTCACCGGTCAGTACGGCAGTCATGGTTTTATCCGCACCAAATCCGGTCACCAGTGTCAAGTCGATTCCTTCTTCTTCAAAGTAACCTTCTTCAATAGCCACATACATAGGCGCATAAAATACGGAATGTGCCACTTCATTTAATACCACCGGTGTATTCCCTGATTCTTTTGCAGTTCCGCAGCCGGCCATTGTAGTGATACATAAGGCCAAAACCGCACAAAAAGCACCCGCTTTTTTTAACAGAAACATAAAATAATAATCCTTTCCATTACAGGTCTGTATCATATTCTATGCTCTGCCTAAAAACGGGTGCCTGTATTTACCAATATCCGCTGCAAACAACAGATTCCCTAGTCTGCTTTCTTATCACTCTTTTTTTCTTTTCCGTTTTCCTTGGGATTATTTTTTTCAACCTTTGATGTCATATCGTCCAGCATTTTTTCAATAATAACCTTTTTCATATAAACATCAAAGCTAAGCATACAAATAAACGCAAACTGCTGCAAAAATTCCATATCCTCGTCAGGCGCCCCCTCAAAGGATTCTCCTGCCCTGGCAAATTTCTGTTTGATATCTTCTTTCAGATACTCAATCTGGGAATACTCCAAATCACGAACTTCATTGTATATATCCGTAAGATTAAAGCCATCCTTTTCAAAGAAATATTTATCCGTAATAGGCTGTAATAACATCTGGATATCACTTATGGACAAAATACTCTTATAATAATATATAAAAACAAGCAATAACACATGCTCTTTGGAATATTTCTTTTTTACAGGTGCCGGAATCAGGTCATTCTTGGCATAATTATTTATCATGGTCTTGGTAAGAACCTTATCCTCCTGTGGTCCTCTGTACGAGGTTCGCAGCTTTCCGTCCATAAAAGTGGTTACCTGATCCATATACATGTCAATGTTAGGAACGTCTTCCGGTTTAATAATTGATATCCTGTCCAAACTTTCTAAAACACTCTCAAGCATCTTCTGTCTGTCAAATCCCATACTTCCACCTATCCCTTTCATATCTCATTATATAGTATTCAAAACTACATGACAAGTTTTTTCTTAATTTCTTTTTCATACCGCCTTAAAAAAAGAATTTCTTTACTTTACAACTTTAGTATGGTAAAATGAATTAACACATTTTTAGTTATAACATAACAGAGCAAATATATTCTATATCTGCGGAAAGGTGTATCATCTATGAATAAAAAACTTAAAACAGAGGCTGTCGACTCTTTATTTGATGCTATTTTAAGCCTTGAAACCAGGGATGAATGCTATAGCTTTTTTGAGGATTTATGTACCGTAAACGAGTTGCTGTCTCTTTCCCAGCGTTTTGAAGTTGCCGCAATGCTGAAAGAGCGCAAAACATATTTGGAAATAGCCGAAAAAACAGGTGCATCCACAGCCACTATCAGC
>JAFXEW010000010.1 GCA_017513625.1 Lachnospiraceae bacterium
GCAAATGCTTTGTTTGCTTCTGCCATTTTGTGCATATCTTCTTTTCTCTTAACAGCTGCACCGGTATTGTTTGCAGCATCGAGAATTTCGTTTGCAAGTCTGTCTTCCATGGTCTTTTCACTTCTCTTACGAGAGAACATGGTTAACCAACGAAGACCCAGAGCCTGACGTCTGTCAGCTCTAACCTCGATAGGCACCTGATAGGTAGCACCACCGATACGTCTTGCTTTAACTTCCAGAACAGGCATGATGTTGTTCATAGCCTCTTCGAATACTTCGAGAGCCGGCTTGCCGGATTTCTCTTCTACCTTTGCAAATGCGCCGTATACAATCTTCTGTGCAATGCCCTTCTTACCATCAAGCATGATGTTGTTGATAAGCTTGGTCACTACCTTATTGTTGTATAAAGGATCTGCCAATACATCTCTTTTCTGAATATGTCCTTTACGTGGCACGGTTCTTCCCTCCTTAACAAATTTAATTTCTTAACGTTAAATCATCGGTACTCACATGTGTTTCCCCAAGTGTTCGCGCTGTATATCTGTATAACAGAAATTCCAACACTTATCTTAGTTCCGTTGTTGTGGTACAAAACAAAACCTGAGTTTTGTCAAGTGAACTGCCTGAGCAATTCCCCTAAACACACATCTTATTTCTTAGCGTCTTTAGGTCTCTTAGCGCCGTACTTGGAACGAGCCTGCTTTCTGTTAGCAACACCTGCAGTATCCAGTGTACCACGGATAATGTGATATCTGGTACCGGGCAAGTCCTTAACACGACCACCACGGATCAAAACAACGCTATGCTCCTGTAAATTGTGACCTTCACCGGGAATGTAGCTGGTTACTTCGATACCGTTGGAAAGACGTACTCTGGCGATCTTTCTAAGAGCGGAGTTAGGCTTCTTAGGGGTTGCAGTCTTAACAGCAGTACAAACACCACGCTTCTGGGGAGCGGACTGATCCGTAGCCTTCTTGTGAAGAGAGTTGTAACCCTTCTGCAAAGCAGGTGCAGTAGACTTCTTAACTGTAGTCTGACGACCCTTTCTAACTAACTGGTTAAATGTTGGCATTCTGTTTCACCTCTTTCTTTTTGTAAAATAGTTTATTTTTGTGCATCACAAATGAAAATGCATTTGCGGCACACTAAATCAGTATACAGAAACGCAAATGCATTGTCAACAGAATTTTATTCTAAAATATGAAATTGTACTTATCCGTTCAGGGATAATTCCTCTAAATAACGTTTCAAAGCATCCTGCCAGGGAGGCATCTTTGAAAAACCGTTCTCCACCAGCTTCTCCTTGCTCATACGGCTGTTCGCAGGACGAGCTGCTTTGGCACCGTATTCAGCTGTGGAAACAGGCTTCACCTCCATCTCTACGCCTGCTGCCCGGAATATTTCACATGCGAATTCATACCAGGAACAGATTCCTTCGTTGGTTGCATGGTATATACCGTATTTATCCGTAACAATCATATCGGCCAAAAGCTTTGCCAGGTCGTATGTATAAGTAGGTGAACCGAACTGGTCATCCACCACCGTCAGGCTGTTTCTGGTCTCTGCCAGCTTCAGCATGGTCTTCACGAAGTTCTTGCCGTTTATACCAAATACCCATGCAATACGCACGATAAAGTATTTATCAAGCAATTCCTGAACTGCCAGTTCTCCGTCACACTTGGTCTGTCCGTAAACGCTCTGTGGATTACGTTCATCCTCCGGTTCCCATGCACGTTCGCCTTTACCATCAAATACATAATCCGTACTGATGTACAGCATCTTAATATCCAGTTCCTTACACACCTGTGCAATATTACGGGTACCGTCCACATTTACTTTGGTGCATATATCTGCATTATCTTCCGCTGCATCCACCGCTGTATACGCCGCACAGTGAATTACCGCATCGGGACACACACCTTTGATTACCTGCTGTACACTTTCGCTGTCGGTGATATCCATCTCTTCTATATCCACGCCGATTGCTTCTATATTACGTTCCTCTAATTCCTTTACTACGTCGTAGCCCAGCTGGCCTTTAACGCCTGTTACTAATACTTTCATCTGATTCTCTCCATTAATATGCATCCTTGTGGTTAATCAGCACCAAAACGGTTTTGATCATAATCTTAATATCCAGCCACAGACTCCAGTTATCAATGTACTCCACATCCAGAGAAACAATATCGTCAAAATTATCAATATTGCTTCTGCCGTTAACCTGCCACATTCCGGTGATACCGGGCTTGATACTGATGCGGCGCCACTGGTCTCTTTTGTATTTTTCCACCTCATCCGGTGTAGGCGGTCTGGTACCTACCAGACTCATGGTACCCTGGATTACGTTAAAAAACTGCGGCAGTTCGTCAATGCTCAACTTACGGATTACCTTACCCACCTTCGTAATACGGGGATCATCCTTCATCTTGAACATTACTCCGCCCTGTATCTCATTCTTGGCCATTAATTCCTTCTTACGTGATTCTGCATCCACACGCATACTTCGGAATTTGTAAATAACAAATTTACGTCCGTTTTGTCCGATTCGTACCTGTTTAAACAATACCGGTCCCTTGGAATCCAGTTTAATTGCTATAGCGGTCACCAGCATAATCGGTGAGAACAGAATCACTCCCACCAATCCGCCTATAATATCGGTGATACGCTTCACCATCTGCTCTGCCACATTCAATGAAATGGTGTGGTATGTAATAATGGGATAGGTTCCTACCGTAGACACATAACTGCTGGCTCCGCGGCGCTTATATAAGCCTATTACAATACGCACGGTCACACCCATGGTCACGCACAAATCAATATTCTTCTGTGTAAACTTAAGCTGCTCACCTTCACGTTGGATAATATATACCTGGTCTACATTATATTCACGGATGATTTCTTCCAAATCCTCCAGCTTGCCAATGTAATTTGCTTCATCATCAGTCCCCGTTGCATCCACAGCAATATATCCCACCGGGTTCATCTGGATACTGGTCTTTTCCAGGAAATACCGGAACTTATCATACTGGTCTACCTGTCCTACGAAAACGGTACGGGGAGCATATTTGTGACTCAGCTTTTTGCTGAGGGGTTTGTATATCATTGCCTTAACAACAATTACTACATATGTAAGGGTAATAAAAAACAGGTAAAGCAAACGTCCGCTGCTGTCTTCCGTAACAAAGAACAAAATCGCCGTAGTGGACACCAAAGCAATCAAATATGATTTAGTAACCTTACGGAATACTCTGTCCAAATAGTAAAACATGGTAACATTGTACATATATGCTTCTTTATTAGCCAACAGGTAAATCAGAGTAAACACACCTGCCAATACGGCATACATACCCAATCCTGCCCCATCCAGCGAATGTCCGAAAATCAGAACCGACAGCAAATAAGCAGCCACAAGAAGGCTGGCATCAAGTACTATCTGAAATACATTTGTATTTGCACCTACGTTACTTCTGTTCACGTCATCCCTCCGTTAACAATTTTGTTAGATATTTACATTATAGACCATATGGCCCATAAGATGCAACCCACATTTCTTACATCATTTGACAATTTTCACTATGGAATTCTGTAAATATATGTTATAATCTACCATATATAAGGAGGTGCAGTATGGCTGTTTTATTACTGATTGATGATGATAAAGAAGTACTGGAAATTAACCGCAAATACTTAACCGGCGAAGGCTTTACCGTTCATATCACCAATAATCCCCGCTCCGGCATTACTATGGCGCAAAACCTGAAACCCGATTGTATTCTCCTGGATGTTATGATGCCCGAAATGGACGGTTACCGGGTTTGCAGTGAGATACGTATGTTTTCCGCTGCTCCCATTATATTCCTCACAGGTAAGAGCTCTGAGGACGACAAAATCAACGGCCTCATCACCGGCGGCGACGATTATATCGTAAAACCTTACAGTCTCCGTGAGTTGAAAGTACGTATAGATGCTGTTTTACGAAGAACCAGGATGAATATTGCTTCCACCGACACTAATGTACTTACATTTCGTGATTTGACCATTGATAAACTGGCTCACAAAGCTTTTTATAAAGGAAATGACTTGGGACTTGCCAACCGTGAATACGAAGTACTTTTGTACATGGCCTGTCACCCCAATCAGGATATTACCTTTGAAGAACTGGGCAATGCCTTGTTTGGCTTTTACTCAGATGCAGACCGCCGTTCCGTTATGGTCAATGTAAGCCGCCTGCGCAAAAAACTGGCTATTGACATTAACCTGGAAAATCTGATTGAAACCGTATGGTCCAAAGGTTACCGCTTTGTAGCCAGATAATTAAGGAGCATTTATGAAAAAGAGTACATTCTCTTCGCCTTCCATCGAAAGTGAAACCATAGAAAAGCTGTCCGCCCAGCTGATTCAGACTACCCAGGCACTGTACCTGGCCAATGAACAGCTTAAACGGGAGCAGCAGCAAAAAGGCCAGATGCTGGCCAATATATCCCATGACCTGAGAGCTCCCATTACCGCCATCCGCGGCTGTATTGACTACTTAAACAGCGGTCATGTACTCTCTGAGGAAGATTTAAAATCTTCTTTACAGTTAATCGACCGGCGTACCCGTACTTTAGAATGTCTGATTCAGGACATGTATTTTCTCTTCAGCGTGGAGGACATGTCCAGAGACTTTGAGTTTACCACCGTGGAAGCCGCTCCCTTTCTGGAAGAGTACTTCTATGATAATTTGTTTGATTCACGCTACGATGACAGGGAAATGCAGCTGGAGCTTTCTCCTGACCTAAATTGCCGCATATCTGTGGATATACAGAAATTTATCCGTGTTTTGGACAATTTATTCACCAATGCAGCCAAATATTCTGAGCCCGGAGCTTCCATTGCATTAAGTGCACAGACCGTCCCTTCCCATGATAAGGATACTGTTTTATTGATTGAAGTCAGCGACACGGGCATCGGTATTCCGCAGGAAGCACTGGCACATATTTTTGACCGTACCTACACCGTATCTTCGGCTAGGACTCCCGCTTCCGCCACCGGTAGCGGTCTGGGACTTTCCATTGTAAATACCATTGTCCAAAGACATGGCGGTAACATTACTTGCAAAAGCAAAGAAGGTGCCGGTAGCACCTTCTCCATTACTTTACCAATTATATCCACCTGATAAACCTACAATTTTTCTGCCCATTCCATGGCTCTTGCTACCACTTCTGCAGCGGTATCGGAGCCATTTGGTCTGCCTATGGCCAATACCGGCACCTTTGCCGCCATCTTCAGGCAGATATCTCCGATATAGGGGGCAAACTTTTGATTCTTCAGGAATTTTCTCAAAAACAGATTCCCCGCAAACACATAAAACCTCTGAAGACCCGTGAATTCTTCTACTATCACATCCTGTCCGCTATGGGTATACAAATAGACAAAGCCTTTTACAGGCCTGTTCTCAGGCTCAAATCTATCCTTGACAGGCGCAAGGAATTTATCCTTATCTTCATCAATATAAATCAATTCATTAATATCATAACCTTCCCGTTCCACTACATCACGGCATAATTTCTGATAGGGAAATGCAGGATACACAAAATTTTCATCCACAAATGCCATATCATCTGCCATCAGGCGATAGCCCGTTGCCAAAAAGAATGTGGTAACAGTTGACTTACCCGCACCACTTTCTCCGGCTATCATGATGGCTCCTTTATCATCTGCCATGGCACTACAATGCATACATAACTTTCCTCTCTGAAGAGCAGCCATGGACATTCCGTATCCCAGAATATAGGTCTGTAAATACTGAGGCATTCCTGCACCTGTTAATGCATAGGAAATCTCCCTGCCTCCGTGGACCTGTAACTGGCAGGTTTTATTCGATAACCAGCTGTACTCCTGACCAAACTCATATTTCACCGTGGGCCATTTATCCTGTATATCTTTTGATAACTCTGTACTTCGTATTATCAGATCAGCTTCCCCTTCACTCTCCGCTGTCATCAACTGGGGAAACATCAGATCGGACATTACCTTTAAACCATATACCTGATACCAAAACATAATTTTCTCCCTTGTAAGAAACCATGGAAACTTACATTTCCATGGTTCTTTTATTTTCAATCTTAATTTCCCTGTCACAGTACTGCAACACACTCTTTCTATGCGTAATAAGCAGACAGGTGGGACGGGGTTCTAACTGCTTCAATCCCTGCAACACCGCTAATTCTGTATCCTCGTCCAACGCTGATGTGGCCTCATCCAAAATCAGTACCGGTGACTTACGAATAAATGCGCGGGCAATCGCTATACGCTGGGCCTGCCCTTCCGAAAGACCGTGACCTCTTTCGCCAATCACCGTATCCAGTCCCTGGGGAAGATTCTTTACAAAATCATATCCTGCGGAAAGCTTAAGTGCATCATACATTTCTTCTTCTGTAGCATCCAACTTACCCATGCGTATATTTTCACGTACTGTTCCGCTGAACAATGTGTTGCCCTGAGGCACGTATGCGATAAACTGTCGTGTGCTTGCATTAGCACGCAGGCTGTCACCGCCCTGATTATAAAAACATATATCCCCCTGGAGACTGCTCATAAATGACATAACCAGACGAATCAATGTAGTCTTACCGATACCGGACTCACCGATAATGGCCACAAACTCACCGGGCTTCACATCCAAAGATACATCCCGCAGTACGATATCATCGGAATAGCCAAAGCTTAAATCCTTTATTCCTAATCCCACTTGCTTCGTGTCCATCTCCACGGGCAGCTTTTCTTCCAAAGGAATACTCTGCAATTCCATTACACGTCCCGCAGAAGCCAAAATGGACACCACCTTGGGAATCTGGTGCGCCAGTGCCATGATAGGCGACTGTACTCTGTTAACCAATGTGAGGAATACTGACATGGTACCATATGTAATAGCCTTGGTAGACACTAAAATAGCACCGTATGCAAAAGCTACGATATATCCCATCTGGAATGCAATGGACATGGTAGTGGAACTGGCCATACCCATCTTTGCCTTCTTAAATACCCAGTGGAAACGTTCCTCACGAAGCTCCGTCAAACGTTCCGCAGCATATTCTTCATTTGCAAAGGATTTTACAATCAGCAGGTTGGCTAAGCTCTCCTGTAAGAAGGATCTGTAAGCCGCCTCACTTTCCTGCACCTTCACCGATAATCTTTTTAACTTTCTGCCCAGCCACCAAGACACGATACCGGCAACCGGGGCAATCAATGTAGCAAACACCGCCAAAAGAGGCGAATAAAAGAACAACATGAAGAACACCAGCACCAGTTCAATAGCCAACTGGATGATAGCAGGTATGGTTCCTATGATTCCGTCTGCAATGTTGCCTGCATCACTGGTCAGTCTGGTCATCAAATCCCCTGTGTGATACTTTTTCACATCCATCCAATGAGAGTTGATGATTTTTTCATAGACCTGCTTACGGATACCAAAGGAAAATTTTTCGTTCAGCACCGCCGATAACAGGCCAGATATAACACCTACTACCTGCAACGCAAGAATCATAATCAGATACACCACAATCAGTGTACCGAATTCCCTGCCCTGAGAGGCGTTATCAATGATTTCCTTGGAAATATTAACCATCCAAAGTGAAAGCAATGTACTGGACAGGGAAATACTCATCATTAATATTATCCGCCCTATATATGGCTTAGTATACTGCATCAGCCATTTAGCGTACTTGTACTGATTATCCCTGTCATTCCATAAACTTTTTATCTTACTCATTCGTATCTACCTTCATCAATCAATGAAATTATACTCTTTTACCTTGTCTAAAAATTCCATTACCGCCTTCTCACACTCTTCGGGAGTAACATCATACTCAGCCAGAAGCTTTTCAATAATCTGTGCAGGTGTGGTTTCTTCCTGTAACATATCCCAAATATCATTACCTACACCCTTAATCAGGAAATACTTACCGGTTTCGAAATCAACCATAACCTTTTCCCCTGCAAGCTCAGTAACATTCAGTTTTTTCTTAAATACAATTACAGCATTCTTATCCATTTTATTTCCCTCTCATTCGTACTTATTTATTATTTCTTCTACAACCTGTACACATCTGTCCGCTGAATCCCCTGATGAGGGTCTGACAATTTCATATATGGGTACCTGATTGCAGAATGAAAACATTTTTTGTGCAAAATCCGGTTCCTTCATAGGTTGTCCATAACCTCCCAGAGCATATAAATTCCCGGTGACTACTTTTAATTTCTCCACTCCTTGAAGTTCACGGTATAAAACATCCTTCACATCTTCTTTTTTCAAATAAAACAAAATCCCAAGGGGCTCCGTACCCAAATGAAAAAGTTCCGGTTCTTTCACACCCTTTTTATATGATTCCGGCAATTCAACCAACTGATCTCCGGAATAATCAAGCCGTTCCAAAGCATCTATACACAATTTCCTTAGGGGCACCATGGACCTGACTTCTATCCGTTCCCTAACATCCACACAGGCCGTATCGTCCGCCATATATTTGGCCCCGCGTTGCAACAGATTTGCCGTTAAAGTAGACTTACCCGCACCACTTTCTCCGCAAACAATAAATGCCTTATCTTTCCACACACATACACTTCCGTGGATGCCAATCATTCGTCTTTGAGAAATAATGGCCCCAAAGCACTGACATAAAAGAGTCTGTACTATCCATGCAGGATTCATTCCGGGATCCGGCCAAAATGTAATCTCCTTACCATCTTTTACGTGAAAAATGCCTCCTCCCGGATATCCGTAAAAGGCCTGGCTCCGGTCATATTTATATATAAATGTATTCCGGTTGTCCACCATTTCCTTTATAGTAGCAAAAATCCCCTCCGGCTCAGACATACAATGAATACAAACATCCACCTCTTCTGTTGCATCAACTTCATATGCATAGTCCAGACAATACTCCGATGCCACCATAAATCCGGCTATCTGATAATAGAACATTGTTTTCATAATGCCACTCCTTACTATGTATATCATACAGCATTATGTAAATATATACAACAAAAAAAGACTTTAGGAACCCTAAAGTCTTTTTGTTTCCTTATACGGTTACGGAACCTGCATCGCCATCGCCGGGTCTGTACCACAGACCGTCGATCTGTACCCACTCACCATCAAAGTTCTCGCTGGGAGCCTTTCCGTTAGCGGTTGCACTTACTTCTAATACTTCCATCTCAGGGGTATTCCACTTCTTCATAACTGTATCTCCTTCCAAAATATTTTTCATTGAATTACGGACTAAGCATACTCTTAAAAAAACATTCTGTCCACAATTCTTGCATAAATGTTATCATTTTCTTTTTCTTCTATATCGACGCACCATGCTCTGACAGCGTCTGAGTAAGTCATACGAACCCGTCGAATATAGGCTGACATAGCGGATCCATCGTTCCTTTTTGCCCATCCGGCTTTCATTGCGGATTACCTCAAACATGTCTGTTCGAATCTCTGCCATGGCTTTCCTGCCCAGACATCGCTCCCTGAATTCCAACATACCTTTTTTACCACACAGCCAATCCAGCAACTCCGTGTAGTAATATGCCAAATGACTATGGTATCCTTCTTTTCTGATACGGTCACTATGCTTTAATAACTGCAGCAACTTTTGCTCCACCAGTAAAAACTCCCTAAATTCCTGTGCTCCGTACTTACAATTGTGCAGACCGGTCTGCTTCATTTCATAATGATAAAGGGGACGATCCACAAAAACTCCACCATCCGCTTCATGCAACATGGACCAGGTAAACTCCAGATCCTCATACTTTTGCACTTCCATGAACCGGCGCTCCTTTATCAGTTCTCGGCTATACAGCTTATTCCACACGGAAATACTCACCAGAGCCGTACGCCTGCCATATCCCAAAACAGTTTCCAGCATTTCTGCTCCCCGATACCTGAATGTAAAATCACTGCAGGCAGTAATATTCTCTCCCTCATAATTTATACATTCCACACCGCATCCGGCCATCAATACATTATACTTCCGTATATTTTCCAACAAAGCTTCATACATTTCCGGGTAAATAAAGTCATCCGCATCCACAAAACCCACATAATCTCCGTTCAAAACATCCAATGCTGCATTTCTGGCCTTTGCCACGCCACTGTTTGACTTATGTATCACCTTGATACGATTATCTGTTTCCGCATAGCTGTCGCATATTCTCCCGCTTCCATCCGTGGAACCGTCATTCACCAGCCAGACTTCCAGATTATGATAGGTCTGCGCACGAATGGAGTCTACACACCTTTCTAAGGTCTCTTCACTATTATATACCGGTACGACTACACTGATTAAAGGTGTTTTTGTGGCAGTTGGTATATCTGCAGGAATTCCACGCCTCTTTGCATATTGCTTTTCATACTCCAGAACCATTTGTGTATAAACATGCCTGGTAAGGTCCATCTGGGAATACTTCTCTATATCAGCTTCTTTTTTCAGTTGCACGTATTCATAGCCTGCATCCACATAGCGGCTGTCCGCACAGTCCTTACACTGCTGTAACCAGGTGCTGCGGATATTATCCCAATCCAGTGCCAAACGATAAACAAAGTCCGCGCTTTGTCTGCCCTGATATCTCTTAGCAAAAATATGCGGCGGCATATAATCCCTTAAATATCTGCTGACCAAACGCCGTCCTTCACCCTGCTTTTGGAATTGGTCAAATGGTAAACTCATGCAAAATTCAATCACTCTTTTATCCTTAGTAGGATCCCTCAATATTACTCCTGTTGCCAGGGAGTTTTTCTGGGCTATTTCTCCTATCTGACGCAATGATAAATCATGCATCATCCATTTTCTTTGCTGGTTATGACTTTTTCCGTCCCCACCGAATTGTTGATTTAATGTACCTATACGCTCATCACATCCGGTTCTTTTTACAATTGAAGGTCTCACAAAAGACTTCCTATACAAAGAAGTCCATTTTCCCTCATCTGCGTTCCTCTTCTTTTCCCTTCCGAATAACTGTTTTTTTACATATGTAGTGTCGAATCCATAAGTCTTTGCAAAGCAATTAATCTCCCTGAATAATCGGACATATCGTTTTCTTCTTTTTAATTCATTAAAATATACCTGAATATTTTCATAGGATACAGTAGTGTTCCCATAGGAACCATTCAGCATAATCCTGCTCCCCTGCAGCCTTGCAAGTTTCATACACTCAGGAATCCATAAAAAATTCAGTGAAGACTTATAGGGCATTTCAAAACGTTTCATCCCTGCATAGTGACCGTTCCAGGGATTTACCCCTTCCATACTCACATAATGAGGCTCCACATTACCCAGGAAACGGCAGGTTTCTTCTACAATTTCCCGCTCATTTTCCACATAAAATTCATCCTGCTTCTCTTTATAGTCCGCCAGTGGAACTGAAGTGTACGCCGCTATCCGTTTACCTGTTTTTTGCAGTAATCGGGATGCAATCGCCGTAACCGCAGTAGAATCATAACCGCCGCTGAGCAGGGCCGATATCTGTTCTCCCCTCATTCTGCATTTCACGGCCTCTGTAAACACCTTCCTGAACGCTTCCTGATATTCCTCATCATTTTTTAAGCGCAGGGGTTTTACCGTCCTTTCCGGATTCCAATACTTTTCCTTATGCAGACCTTCCGATGTAACACGTACAATACACGCAGGTGCTACCCTGTATATATTCTCGAAGGGTGTTTCCTCCGTTTCATTTATCATAAATAAATGGTCCATGGCCAAAAAATCAGTAAGCCATCTGTCATTTAAGCCGGCTCCCGTCAATTCTGCCAAAGGCATTAACAGCGAAGAAAAATATAACACCTGCTGATGCACGGCATAATATATCATCCGGTCACCCACTGCATCAATCACCAGGTCCGTTTGTCCCTTTTTTGCATCATGAAAAATAAAGGCATACGCTCCCAAAAGCTCCTGAAGCGCCTTCTCCCCGCGTTCACTGTACATCCGATACAATAATTCCCCATCCGGAATTTGGGCAACATCCTCAGCTATCCCCAAAATATCCCCAATCTCTTTTCTGTTATCCAAGACCACATCTGCGTTAAAGTATACTGGCTCTGCGGCCACCGGCAACTTTTCCCGGACAGCTTCAGGGGTAAAATATTGAATACCACAACCCATGTAGACAGATTCCGTTTCTGTTTCTTCCACTCTGTCAATTACACATTCCGAAAAATGACGACGAAAAGCTGCCGGAATTCCTTCCGGCAGCTTCTTATGTTCTGTTCTCTCTAATAAAACAGCTCCCCACACAGCAGACATTTCAGTTCCTCCCATGCATTATTTTGCAGAATAACTTACCTGTCCGTCCTTTACTCCGGTGAGCACTAATCCTTTTCCGGTATTCTCAACCAGCACTTCGTAGCCATTTCCCCAAATGTCGGAGCGTACAACGGAACCTGTAGCATTGTCAACATAATACCACATTCCGGCTTCGTAGTACATAGCTCCCTTTACATTATGTACAAACCAGTCAGAAAATCTTTCTGAATTACTGTCCGCTACATCGCCGGCGTTTACCAACTCCCATCCATAGTGTCTGTTTCCCATGGTATCATATTCCTTGCTGTTACGGAGCAGATATGTATGTGTTCCGCCACTGGTATCATCCCATGTGGCATCCAAATGGTACCATTCTCCGTCCACCTTTACATAGGTCCAGGAATGGTCCATGTCCGAACTGGTTACACGGTAACATTCTATTCCAATCTGACGAAGCAATAACATACACGATCTGGAATAACCGTCACATTTCGCATACCCTTCTCCCAAAGCACCGCCTGCATATGCAGTCTGGTATCCGTTTTGGGAATAAGACGTATGACTCATAACATATTCGTATACATAGAGTACCTTATCCGCCTCTGTCATACCGATAGTTGCTGCTTTCACCTCTGCCACACAGTTTGAGACCTTTTCATACTTTGCAAAGAAATCCCCACCTGCCAGGTCATAAAGCCAAAGAGTCAATATCTTGCCCTGACTATCCTTGGTAGTCTGAATGATCAAATTGGCACGGGCCTCAAAAGCAATATAACCCTCCTGTGCTATCATTGCGTTCCAAGCTGCATCCACATCCGACATATTTACATTATACGCAGTAACATCATGACGAGATGTATCCCCGGTTACCAGCATGGTATATAAGAGTTCTCTTAAGGTCTGAGTGGGTACTGTCTGCTCTGCTTCGTTTAATTCAGGCTCTCCTGTAGAATCTCCCAATACAACATCTGCCTCTGTCTGTTCTTCCTTCTGTACAGGTTTATCTGCGGGTACAGTTGCTTCTTCTTTTGACAGGCCGGCATCACTATCTGTTACATCATTATCGACGGAATCTGACGTTCTCAAGCCCACCCGGAATCCATTTGCAAACATCTCCTCATATACACTGAAGAAATTACCCTTTTCCTGTACTCCGTTATAAAGCGATATGGCTAAATACTCTGTTCCTTCTCCGGGTACATATACATCTCCGTTGCATAAGTCCACAGATGTAATCATTTTCTTCCTGGAATTCAATTCCCTGATTACCATGCGGAAGTCAGGATTAGAAATATGAACTACGTAGCTGTCACGTGTATTTTCAGTTACATCTGTCAGGCAAATACGAAACTTATTAGACCCATAGGTACCTGTATGGGGATTAAAGTGTCCAGTCCTCCACAAATCTATATTACTCAAGTCATATACCCAACCTGCCACATCTCCAACATTACCGGTTTCTGTTTCATCATCCATACCACCGTCTGTATCCGGTATTTTCTGAGTAACATCTTCCGGAGACACTACAGGCGTATTCAATGTAGGTCCTTGAATCACATTTTCTTCTCTCGTATTTTCAGTACTCGGTTCCTCTTTCTTTTCCGATGCTTCTTCTTGAAGCAAAGTCCCCAGACTCACCTTAAAACCATTTGCAAACATTTCTTCATATACACTGAAGAAATTGCCCTTTTCCTGTACTCCGTTATAAAGAGAGATTGCCAAATATTCTGTTCCTTCTACGGGCACATATACATCTCCGTTGCACAAGTCTACTGAAGATATCATCTTTTTTCGGGCATTTAATTCTCTGATTGCCATGCGGAAGTCCGGGTCGGAAATATGAATCACATAACTATCCTGTGTATTCTCAGTTACATCTAAAAGGCATATACGGAATTTATTAGAACCATAGGTACCTGTATACGGATTAAAATGTCCAGTTCGCCATAAACTAATATCACTAAAATCTAAATAATTGCCAGTAGATACATCCTCCTGCCCGTTACTATCTTCTAAGTCTTCTTTTTTACCCAATTCCTCAGCATACGTTTTCCATTCATCTACAGTCTTAGTATATTGAGAACCATTTACTGTTAAAACCAGGCCCTCCTCTATTGCATCAATCAATTTTACAGTTCCAAGCTCTCCATAGTTAAATACTTCTTCACACAAATTGCTACGGGTACTGTAACTCATCACCCTCTTATTGGCTGTGTCTAAATAATACCACAAGCCGTCTTCAAAATACATGGCTCCTACAATGTTCCTCACCGCCAGATTCTCATAAGCATTTGATTCAGATACGCTATTTATTCTTTTAACCACCCACTCACCATGATCGTTTCCAATAGTCTTATCATTTAATAATAAAAACTTTCTGGCGGTCTGTCCGGCTTTGGGCGAACGGGTATCGTCCCAGGTAGGATCCACATGGTACCATTCACCATTTAATTTCACATAACTCCAACCATGGTTTAAACTGGTTCCCTTTACGTAAGTAGCATCTATACCAACTCTGTGAAGCAAAATATTAAAAGCCTTGGCATAACCTGCACACACCGCTTTTTTTTCCAAAAATACACCGCTTGCTATATATTTTGCATCTGTAGTACCGCCATATGTAGTTCTTTCTACCACAGCATCATGAAGATAAATCACCTTATCCAGGTCATTCATGTCATCTTCTATACCCTCCAACATCAATTCTATCTGAGGTAACATGGCTTCATACCTTTCAGGTGCATCGGTATTTGCATTCTTAATCTGAGACGTACTCAAATATCCGCTACTGGTATAATAGGTATAATAGGTATTCATCGTAGGATAAAAGACACCAAATATCTCCGCCCCTTCTCCATACTGTACCTCATCATACAACTGGTTAAACTCCGTATAGGGGATTCTGTATCGATACACATTATGTTGGGTGTAATCGTAATTCTTAAACATACTCAGCAATTCCTGCTTATAACTTTCCTTCTGAGTTGCCGTAGCAGCCTGTACATTACCTGCCTGTCCAATCCCCAGACACAAAATCAATACTACAAAAATACCCCTTAAAACTTTCACCAATCTTCTTACTCCCTTGTCCATGTTTTCCTCCTTTGTAAATGAAGCAGGATGTGAACACTATCACCGGAAAACAAAAACCCCGCTATCCTTATAAAGAAAGCGAGGGTCCTTTCATTTTTATCTTTCGGCAACCAGACTACCATAGTGTTTACACCTTAGGCCCTCAGCTTTGCGCCCTTACCTTTCGGTAAGTTTGCTATTATCGTTTGTAATAATATTGTAACATTTTTGACATGTTTTTCCTATAGTGCATTAGTACCAGACATCAGCAAGATAGCCTTGATATTACGTACATTTTTCTATATAATAATACTTATCACTGAAACAGGGGAGAACATACAATGGACAAATATATTAGCGATATTTTAAAACTGGCCGGAGCTTCAATTACTAATGACGTCCCTGATATTACCGGGGAAATTGACTGGGATCAAACATATCATCTGTTAAGCAAAGGAAAGCTAACCGGTATCACATATAATACAGTGGCCAAACTACCTGAGGATGTAAAACCGGAATCCGGTTTTCTGGCGCGTTGGAAAGGCCAGGTTTTTTCCCGTGGCATGCACCAGTTAATGGCCAATGGGGAATTGTCACGCGTTCTATCTGCCGCAACCGAAAAAGGTCTGCATCCCATACCCTTTAAAGGCATTCTGCTTTCCTGCCTGTATCCTGAACCTAATATGCGTTTTTCCTGTGATGCAGATATTTATATTGACACTTCAGAAAAGGCTGAAATGGAGACGCTTTTGGTATCTTTAGGTTTTACGCCGAATTTGGAGCATTCCATCGAGCATGTAGCAGTATATCAGAATTTTGAATCCGGGCACAAACTGGCTATAGAGTTACATGACTGTCTATGGGAAGACTATGTAGGTCCTCAGACGAAAGTTTTGGAATCACTTAAACTGACCAGTCCTGATACGCTGATTCATACCACTGCATGTGGCATTTCCGTATGTACTCTGGGGCATACTCAGCATCTGATCTATCAGATATTCCACGCTGCCAAACACTTTGCCTTTGATGCACTACCCATGCGATACTTGCTGGACCTAACTGTGTTTATCAATGCACATTATAATCATATTGACTTTCCTGCATTTTGGGATGCCATGAAGAAATTGAGCTACGACAAGTTTAGCCACAGTTTGTTCCAAATATGTGTATCTTATATGGGTATGAATGAAGGCAGTTTAAATCCGGCTTATGTAAGTCTTCCATTAAACGAATCGTTGCTTGTGGACTTAGTAGATGCCGGAAGAGAATTAGACCCTAAAATCGGTCACTGGGCTTCCAAAGAAGCAATTCTTCCATATTTCTTGCGACAAAACAAAATCGGCACCACAGAATTTGAACGCAAGAAGTCCAGATACTTCCCCAGTGCCGAGGAATTAAAGGATAAATTCGGTTATGCAAAAAAGTGCAAGCTTCTGCTCCCTGTAGCCTGGTGCCACAGATTCATAAGCGCATTTATTTATGTAGTTCGTAATAAAATACAAAAACGTTCCACCACTACTATTTTCAGCAATGCTGACTATCGATTGGCATTGTTGCAGGACTTGGGAATGTTGGAGGAAAAGTAATTAGGTTCTAAAATAAATGTTGGGGTGTATGATTGAAAAATCATATACTCCGGCATTTTTTGTTTTATAATAATAAAAAACCTCCAAGTGCCAGTCGTCCAAAACTTATCACTCGGAGGTATGCTTAATGCATAATCATTGTATCAATAAACTACTAAATATTGAAGAGGTAATTGTAAAAAAAGTTATTCATGCTGACACTTTTGTAAAAATTCTTTTGGAAACCAAGCCTCGGGAACATCCTTGCCCTCTCTGTGGTTCCTTTACAAAACGAATTCATGATTACAGAATGCAGGCCATCAAAGACCTGCCTTTTCAGACTAAGCATTGCTATCTTCTGCTGAAGAAGCGACGTTATGTCTGCTCCTGCGGAAAACGCTTTTATGAAAACTATCGTTTTCTCCCCCGATATTTTCAGCGTACTTCAAGATTAACTGCTTTTATTGCTTCGGCTCTACATGACACCCGTTCCATCACATCGGTTGCTGAAATGTGTAATGTTTCACCTACTACAGTAAACCGTATACTGGATACGATTGTTTTTCAAAGACCGACGTTTTCCCACACACTGTCCATTGACGAATTCAAAGGCAATGCCGGTGGAGAAAAATATCAGTGCATTCTGGTTGATCCCACAAAGCATTCCGTACTCGATATTCTGCCTTCCCGTTCCCAGACGTTCTTAACCTCTTATTTCAGGGGAATTCCAAAGGCCGAACGCTATCGGGTAAAGTTTTTTGTCTGCGATATGTGGCACCCTTACACAGATTTGGCTAAGACTTTCTTTCCTAATGCCACCATTATCATAGACAAGTATCACTTCATACGCCAGACTACATGGGCAATTGAAAATGTAAGAAAACGGTTGCAGAAAACAATGCCCGCAACTCTCCGCAAATACTATAAAAGGAGCCGTTCTCTCATCCTTACCCGCTATGATAAGCTTAAAGATGAAAACAAAAGGGCTTGTGACTTAATGCTTCTGTATAACGATGATCTGAGACTGGCTCATTATCTGAAAGAATGGTTTTATCGTATCTGTCAGAATCCCAAATACTCAGAACAACGTAAGGAGTTTTGGGACTGGATTTCTACAGCGGAACAGTCACAGCTTGTTGAATTTGAAAAATGTGCCGCTACTTACAGACGCTGGAGTAGGGAAATCCTGAACGCTTTTAAATACGGACATATCACAAACGGACCTACAGAAGGGTTCAATAACAAGATAAAAGTTCTGAAACGAAGTTCCTATGGTATCAGAAACTTTGAACATTTCAGAACACGTATTTTACTTACGACTCGTTAATTACATAGTTAATAACAGACTGGCACAGAAGGTTTTCTTTGCATGCCTAAAAATATGAATTTTTAATCAAAACATTAAACTACCCCTAAACGTAGTAATGGGGCGGTATCCGCAAGGATAACACCCCAACTATTGACATAGAACC
>JAFXEW010000011.1 GCA_017513625.1 Lachnospiraceae bacterium
ATTATCTCTTGGAGAACTGAGGTGCACGTCTTGCTGCCTTGAGACCGTATTTCTTTCTTTCTTTCATACGAGGGTCTCTGGTCAGGAAGCCTGCCTTCTTTAATACGGGTCTGAAATCAGAGTCAACGGTAAGTAATGCTCTTGCAATACCGTGTCTGATAGCACCAGCCTGGCCGGTGTAACCGCCACCGCGAACGTTAACCAGTACATCGTACTTATCAACAGTTTCAGTAGCAACCATAGGCTGACGAACGATAACCTTCAAAGTCTCTAAACCGAAGTATTCGTCCATATTTCTCTTGTTAATGATAACATCGCCCTTACCGGGTACTAAATATACTCTGGCGATGGATTTTTTTCTTCTACCTGTTCCGTAGTATCTTTCAGTCTTAGCCATGATTTTTTCCTCCCTTAGAATGTCAGTACTTCAGGCTTCTGTGCAGCATGATTGTGCTCAGGTCCTGCATATACATGAAGTTTGGTGTACATCTGTCTTCCTAAAGGTCCCTTGGGAAGCATGCCCTTTACTGCAAGTTCGATAACCTGCTCAGGCTTCTTGTTTAACTTCTCTCTCAGAGTGGTTTCCTTCATACCACCTACGTAATCGGAGTGGTGATAGTAAATCTTCTGATCCAGCTTCTTGCCGGTAACCTTAATCTTCTCAGCGTTGATAACGATTACATAATCACCGGTGTCAATGTGAGGGGTAAAGATTGCTTTGTTCTTACCTCTTAATACTTTTGCAACTTCAGAAGCCAAACGTCCCAAAGTCATATCTGTAGCATCTACTACATACCATTTTCTATCGATGGTAGCGGGGCTAGCCATAAATGTTTTCATGATGTTACCTCCATATTAGTTTTGTCTTTCGACTGAATGTTGATTCCATGTCATGTCATTTGACGGATGTCCGGGCCGTCCCACGCCATTTCGGAACCTCAAATCTGCTATATCTCAAATGCTTCGTCGGGGCTTTGACTAATGCATTTTGAAACACTGTCACAGTCATATATTATATTATAGGGTTGATGGGATGTCAACACCTTCTTTCATATATTTTCGTGAAAAATTCAACTTGTCCACAAAAACAATGTTCCGGTGTGTCCTTATCCACTATTGCAGAAAATCGTATCTGTAAAGCAACAGCGCATGCGCCGGAGCAGTGGGCCCTGCTGCACTTCTGTCCGCAGCTTCCAAAATCCTTTGCATATCCTCCGGGCTTCTTTTACCCTGACCTACTTCCATTAATGTACCCGCTATGATACGTACCATATTATAAAGAAAACCATTGCCGCAGACCCTGATTACGATATCACTGTCCTCTTCTCTCACATCTACCTGATAAATGGTCCGAACCGTGGACTCTACCTGGGCTCCCACCTGGCAAAAGCTTTTGAAGTCATGCTCTCCCTCCAGGTATTTAGCTGCTTCACGCATTTTGTCCACATCCAGCTTATGATAGCAAAAAAGACTGTACAAGCGCTTCACAGGCATGGCAAACTCTCCCCTGTAAATACGATATTCATAGGTTTTGCGGCTCTGCACATATCTGGGGTGCCAGTCATCTGCCACTTCTTCCGACTTCTGTATCCGGATGTCCTCCGGCAGTCTGGCATTCAAAGCATAGGATATTTTCTCCGCCGGCATACGGCTGTTTGTATCAAATACCGCTATATTACCCAGCGCATGTACTCCCGCATCGGTTCTGCTGGCACCAATGACCGCAATCTTTTCCCCCAGCAGTGCTGTCAGGCATCTGTTCAATTCACTTTCAATGGTGATCCCATTATTCTGTATCTGCCAACCGTGATAATTGGTACCGTCGTACGCTACGGTCAGCCTTACTCTCTTTTTTCTGTTTTCTGTTTCCATAAATATAATCTCCGGGCCACCGGGATATATCACATATCACAGTCTGCCCACCACAATACTGACTACCATATACAGCCCCAGACATATATATGCCACATAGTCCCGCTTATGATAAATCAGCGGTTTCATCTTGGTTCTACCTTCTCCGCCCCTGTAGCACCTGGCTTCCATAGCCATGGCCAGGTCATTGGCTCTTCTGAAGGCTGATATAAACAATGGCACCAGAA
Organism: Lachnospiraceae bacterium; assembly: GCA_017513625.1. Lineage (GTDB taxonomy): Bacteria > Bacillota > Clostridia > Lachnospirales > Lachnospiraceae > Acetatifactor. Next base: position 2,100 of record JAFXEW010000011.1, read on the forward strand.
GGGGCACCAGGGCTTTTGCTTTCTTTATCAGATTACCGCTTTCAAAATCAGCGCCTCGGGCAATCTGGGCTTTCATAATCTTGTCCGTTTCTTCCAACAGGATGGGGATAAAGCGAAGGGCAATTGACATCATCATGGCCACTTCATGTACCGGAACCTTAAAAATACGTAAGGGTTGCAGCATTTTTTCCATTCCGTCCGTCAAATGATTGGGTGTAGTGGTCAATGTCATCACCGAGGAACCCACAATCAAAAGCGACAGTCTCACTGCCATGGTAAAAGCAAGCCACAGACCTTCCTTGGTAATGTGTAGCTTCCATAGGGTAATAAGCGGCTCTCCGGGCGTCAAAAACAGGTTAAATGCCACTGTTATAAGCAGCAGAAATAAAATAGCCCTCATGCCTTTTACCATAAACTTAAAAGGCACCTTGGAAAGACGGATCACAATTGCGAGAAACAAAGCCGCAAGAAAATATCCCCCTATATTTTTAAAACAAAAAAGGGAAATAATGTACAAAAGGGTTCCTCCCAGCTTTACTCTGGGATCCAGTCTGTGTATCACTGATTCAGTTTGATAATATTGTCCAATGGTTATATCTCTCAGCATACTTAATCCTTAATGCGAACTTCCGATTACCCGCGTAATCTCTTCTACAGCTTCCTCTAAAGTGGTCACGTCTCCGGATACCGGAATACCGCTCTCACGCAATGCATGCATTACATAAGTAACCTGAGGGGCTGACAGTCCCATTTCTTCCAGTTCCCTGTAGTGTTTAAATATCTCTCCCGGTACATCATCATATATGATGCTTCCCTCATTCATCACCAGGATACGGTCCACATACTCAGCCACATCTTCCATACTGTGGGATACCAGAATAATGGTCATACCGCTCTCAGTCTGCAGATTCTTAATCTGCTCCAGGATTTCTACCCTGCCTTTAGGGTCCAAACCAGCAGTAGGTTCATCCAGTATCAACACATCCGGCTTCATAGCCAGCACTCCGGCTATAGCCACACGGCGTTTCTGACCACCGGAAAGTTCAAAGGGTGACTGATAATATAAATCCTGAGGCAGTCCCACCTTACGCAGGGCATCAAAGGCCCGTAGCTCCACTTCTTTTTTATCAAGTCCCAGATTCCTTGGTCCAAAACATACATCACTAAATACATCCACTTCAAACAGCTGATGCTCCGGATACTGAAATACCAGTCCCACCTTACTGCGCAACTTTTTCTTATCAAAATCACTGTCGTATATATCTTCACCGTTAAAATAGATACTGCCTTCCGTGGCCTTAATCAGACCGTTTAAATGCTGCATCAGTGTGGACTTACCCGAACCGGTATGTCCGATTACACCGATAAACTGGCCATCCGGAATCTGCAGACAGATATCCTTTAATGCATACCTGGAAAAGGGCGTGCCTTCGTCATATATATAATTTACATGGTCTAAAATAATTGCCATTCTTTTTGCTCCTTAAAGCACCTGTTTTAACCTTTATATACGGTCTGTAATGCCTCCACAAACTCTTCCCCGGTCAATATGCCTGCCGGGAGGGGAATCCCCCTTTTTTGCAGTTCATAAGCCAGCAAAGTGACACAAGGCACATCCAGTCGCAATGCTTTTAATTCTTCCACCCGGGAAAAAATCTCCTTGGGCGTCCCTTCCATTGCCACCTTACCGTCATCCATTACAAACACTCTGTCCGCATGAATAATTTCTTCCATATAATGAGTAATCAGGATTACCGTCATTCCCTCCACGTCATTTAATGCACGGATGGCGCGGATAACCTCTTTACGTCCGCCGGGGTCCAGCATAGCCGTGGGCTCATCTAAAACAATGCACTTAGGATGCATAGCCAAAACACCTGCAATAGACACCCTTTGCTTCTGACCGCCGGATAAACGGTTAGGTGAATGCTTCCGGTACTTATACATTCCCACTGCTTTCAGGCTTTCTTCCACACGTTCCCAGATCTCCCGGGTGGGTACACCCATATTTTCCGGGCCGAATCCTACATCTTCCTCTACCACCTGACCGATAATCTGGTTATCCGGATTTTGGAATACCATTCCGGCATTCTGCCTGATATCCCACAAATGACTGTCATCACTGGTATCCTTACCATCCACCCAGACAGTTCCCTCCGTAGGATACAATATGGCATTTAAATGCTTTGCCAATGTGGATTTACCTGAACCGTTATGGCCTAATATAGCCACAAACTCACCCTGTTTCACATCCAGGGATACATTGTTCACGGCAGTGTTTATCCCTTCCACATTACCTTCTTCATCACGCCGGATATATTCAAATATTACATTCTTTGCTTTAATAATGCTCATCACATATACTCCCGGTTGTCTATATAGTGCCGGATTAATTCATCAATTCTCTATTGTACAAGAAATCCGCTTTAATTACAACTGCTTTTATATACTACTTAGGGCCGCTTAAGAAGCATTTATGCAATAAATGCTTGCCGGGACCGGGGAGGAGGTCAGTGGGCAAGCACCCGCACAAAAGCCTTTCACTAACCTTAAGGTACAAAAAACCCGGCGGATTACTCCACCGGGTTGGTTGTCTTGAATCAGTTTGTATAAGCTTACAAATTATACCAGCTCAAGAATTACTTCCATAGCCGCGTCACCCTTACGCTGACCGATCTTAACGATTCTGGTGTAACCACCGTTACGGTTTGCGTACTTAGGTGCAACTTCATCGAACATCTTTGCTACTAAGTCAACTTCCTTAGTATTTCTCTTCTTTCCAGCTGCCTCCTTGGGAACTTCAACAACAGGGTTGAATACCTTCAGCATCTGACGACGAGCATGTAATCTGGAAGGCATATCCTTCTTGATTTCCTTCTCAACAGTTTCGTACTTGGTAACCTTCTTACCGTCAACAACTTCCTTTACTCTCTTGCCGTCTTTGTCCTTAACAGCAACCTTAGCGGTAACCTTTACCATTTCGAAGTTGTCTTTTTCCTTAACTGCCAGTGCAATCAGACCTTCAGCAATCTTTCTTACTTCCTTAGCCTTAGCTTCGGTAGTAACGATCTTGCCATTGTTTAACAATGCTGTTACCTGATTTCTTAATAATGCTTTTCTTTGAGCAGATGTTCTGCCAAGTTTTCTGTACTTTGCCATGTTCTATTTCCTTTCTCCATTCATGGTACATCCGGCCACGCTCTTTGGACTTACTTACCGAATGCATATGACTGCTTTGCAGCCAATTCATTTTCCATTTAGAGATAAACCGCCCCGTACACATTGGATTTACCGGCGGCGGAAAATCTTTCATTAATTAGTTATCATCCCCGGGATTTAACTGAAGACCCAGTTCTTTTAACTTAGCCAGCACTTCTTCCAGTGACTTACGTCCCAGATTACGTACCTTCATCATATCTTCGGAAGACTTATTAGTCAGTTCCTCAACTGTATTGATACCTGCACGCTTTAAGCAGTTATAAGAACGAACGGACAACTCTAATTCATCGATACTCATTTCAAGTACCTTTTCCTTTTCATCATCTTCCTTCTCTACCATAACCTCTGCTGTCTTAGCGTTTTCAGACAAATCAATGAATAAGCTCAAATGCTCACTAAGTACTTTTGCAGCCAAACTTACAGCCTCATCAGGAACCAGAGTTCCGTTGGTAAATACGTCAAGCGTTAACTTGTCGTAGTCTGTAATCTGACCAACACGGGTATTTTCCACGGTAACGTTTACTCTCTCTACAGGTGTGTAGATGGAGTCAATGGCGATTACGCCGATAGGTAAATCATCGTGTTTGTTCTTATCCGCACTTACATAGCCACGACCCTTTGTAATGGTCAGCTCCATGTAAAGCTTGGTATCTTTGCCACTTAATGTAGCAATCACAACATCGGGATTCAGAATCTCGATATCCTGATCACACTGGATATCAGAAGCACGAACAATGCCTTCGCCCTCATATTCAATATAAGCAGTCTTAACTTCATTGGTTTCACTACTGTTCTTGATAGCCAGACTCTTAATATTCATAATAATCTCGGTAACGTCTTCTTTTACACCGGGAATAGAACTGAACTCGTGCAAAACTCCTTCAATCTTCACCTGGCTTACTGCAGCACCGGGAAGGGAAGACAACATGATTCTTCTCAAGGAGTTACCTAAAGTAATACCATATCCTCTCTCCAAAGGCTCTACTACGAATTTACCGTATTTTTTGTCTTCTGAAATCTCTACAACCTCGATATTCGGTCTTTCAAAATCAAACACTGCAAATACCCTCCTTTTGAACTATTTACTAAAGACACAAGCACTCCGAGACCATAATATAGCATAAAACTTACGTTTAATGTATAAAATAACCTCAGAGTCATGTGGGGCTTACTTGGAGTACAACTCGACAATAAGCATCTCATTTACAGGAACATCAATCATCTCTCTGGTAGGAATATTCTTGATGGTTCCCTTAAGGCTTTCCATATCTACGTCCATCCATTCAGGTACTAATCTGCCACCGGTTACTTCAACGATATCTTTATATCTCTGTAAGGACTGTGCCTTCTCGCTGATAGCGATTACATCGCCGGCCTTAATCAGATAGGAAGGAATATTAATAACCTTTCCGTTAACAGTGATGTGCTTGTGACCAACAACCTGTCTTGCTTCTCTTCTGGTTCTTGCAAAACCCATTCTGAAAACTACGCTGTCAAGTCTGGTTTCCAGCATAACCATAAGGTTCTCACCGGTCATACCTTTCATTCTGTCAGCCTTCTTGTAGTAGTTTCTGAAAGGCTTCTCTAACACACCATAGATAAATTTTGCTTTCTGCTTCTCTCTTAACTGAAGACCATACTCACTAACCTTCTTGCCTGCTCTTGCAGAGGTTCTGTTAGACTTCTTGTCATATCCTAAATATGCGGGCTCAAGGCCTAAGGATCTACATCTCTTTAATACGGGTACGCGATTTACTGCCATTTTATTATCCCTTTCTTAATCAGTTGTTTACAATGCAATTGTGCATCTTCTTCCAACATTATTGTTTACTCCGTTCTTATATTTCGGAACTTTATCCCGGTTCCACTTCGAAAATCATTCTACTATACAGCATGCACACTCCGTGTGCACCGATTTTCTCGGGACTTCGTCGGGTTCCTCCATTGACTAGACTCTACGTCTCTTAGGAGGACGGCATCCGTTGTGAGGAACAGGAGTCACATCACAAATACTTACTACATCTAATCCGCAAGCAGAGAGTGCTCTGATTGCTGCTTCACGTCCTGAGCCGGGTCCTTTTACAAATACATCTACCGTCTTCAATCCGTGTACTAAAGCAGCCTTAGTAGCTGTTTCAGCTGCCATCTGTGCAGCATACGGGGTAGATTTCCTTGAACCTCTAAAACCAAGACCACCGGCACTTGCCCAGCTGAGAGCATTACCTTCAGCATCTGTCAGTGTAACAATTGTATTGTTAAAAGAAGACTGAATATGTGCCTGTCCGCGTTCAACGTTTTTCTTTACGCGCTTTTTTGTTACCTTTTTTGCAACTTTCTTAGCCATTTTAAAACTAACCTACTCTTTCTTATTCTGATTATCAGTTACATTTCCTCTTGCTTAAGGAATCTTCCGAATTTACTGTGTAAACCCGGAAGCAAGAAATAATTCATCCGTTATGACGCCCAATTATTTCTTCTTGTTTGCAACGGTACGCTTAGGTCCCTTACGTGTTCTTGCATTGGTCTTTGTCTTCTGACCACGTACAGGAAGACCCTTACGATGACGGATACCACGATAGCATCCGATTTCCTGAAGTCTCTTGATGTTCAGAGCAACTTCTCTTCTCAAATCACCTTCTACTAAAATACCAAGAGTTTCGATTGCTTCGGTAATCTTCTTTACCTCATCATCGGTGATATCTCTAACTCTGGTGTCAGGATTTACTCCTGCTTCTGCTAACAACTTGGTAGCAGTAGGTCTACCAATGCCATAAACATAGGTTAAACCGATTTCAATTCGTTTTTCTCTAGGTAAGTCAACACCTGCGATACGAGCCATTTACGTTTCCTCCATTTTCTTGTGTTTTCCGGTCTTCCGGAATACACCGCGAATTTCGCTGCGACACATGGTCGCCCGAGCACTTTTGGTCTGTTAATGTGTGCTCCATAGTTACTAATTGATTGGGGCTTTCACCCAACCGGACACGAATCCGATCCATCTGCCGAAAACTTGCGCTTTCAGACAGTACCAACAAGTAATCTCCCGTAAGCTCTATCCAATATATTATGAAAACCCGCAAACACCGGGTTCAGCCGCACATAATAACAGGACAAGAACTCACTCACTTAATTCAAATTAAGCTGGTGATTAATTATCCTTGTCTCTGCTTGTGTTTGGGATTCTCACAGATTACTCTGATACGTCCTTTTCTCTTAATGATTTTGCACTTTTCGCAAATTGGTTTTACTGATGATCTAACCTTCACGTTAAACCCTCCTTTCAAAAAAGACCGTTATGTATTATAACACAGCCATTTATGCTTGGCAATAGCATTTTTATGCTTTTTCTGCACATTTTTTAAATATTTACGCCTTTATTTGTTTTTTCTGAAAAAAACACCCGTAAATAATACTGCAATGCACCAAAGCGCATAAACAGACGCACCTAATACCCTGAATGTAAACACACAATGGATTGCCGAATGGTTCTGGGTAAACACCAGCCAGCCAAGCGGAATCATTGCCGCAGCCAACAGCTCCAGGCTCACAGGCAATACCTCTTTCCATTGCTTCTTTATTATATGAACGGCCAATGCTGATAATATCAGAACTGCCACAAAAATAATCCCTACCATATACCAAATACTGCCGTATTGGCTGAAAATATCTTCCAGCATACGCATGATGCCGGTAAAAAAGCTTTGTCTGCCGTCAAGGGGTTCCGTACGTGTAATCACAGACCATGCCGCATTCCTCAGGGTGCCTGTACGCAGAGTCACCTCTGCTACCAGCCATTTCATTCCCCACATTCCCACATATCCGTAGACCCAGGATAAACAATTCCACAGCCAGCCTGTAATGCGTTCCTTTATACTGTATACATTCCCTCTTTCCAGCAGAAGTACCGTGCAGAGAGGAATAACCAGTGTCACTACGGGATAAGTCAAAAAATCCATGTAAGATGTAGCCACGCCCACTATGATAAAGAACCCTTCCGTCCATTGCTTTTCCTTTAACACTCCGTAGCGGAGCAGCAGATACAGAACCGCTCCCATCGCAACCATCCAGCAAATTGACATATCCACGGATATCAGAATCCGCACCGGCTTCATATATGCAAATGCAAGCAGAATTCCCAGTCCTATGCCCGGCTCTTTCTTAATAAATGCAACTGCTGATACCACCACTGTAAAAAGTAACACAAAAACAAACCAGAATACTTCCAGCCCGCTCCATGTCATAAGCATCAAAAGGGGCTTCAAAAACAGCAGATAACCGTGCCAATACTTGGAATACTCCCTCAGATACATATCATCTGTTCCCTGACGCAGTGATGTAACCAATGACTCCTCCGTGGCCCATGTGGTACCGTCCAGCAGGTCATAATGATATATATACATAGCATGCTCATAGGGACTTCGTCCGTCTACTTTTTCAAAAGCATTCTGAACCATAAGTGCTTCCGTAAAATTCTCTTTTTGTGCCAGTAACGCCTTTCTGTCAGGGTCACCGTTTTCATCTTCCTGTACCTCCAGCATATGATACAGGGACGCCTTCACATTCTCCCTAATCCTGTCCACAGGAAGGCAAAATGCTAAGGTCAAAAGAAGTGTCCCCGTCAATACACTGATAAAAAGAATGACGGCCGCATTTCTGATTCGTCTTAGCATTGTCCTAATCTCCTATATGAAAATAATACCTCAGTTACTTATCTCTCCAAATGATACGTCCCTTGGACAAATCATAGGGTGAGAGCTCTAAAGTCACCTTGTCACCGGGCAGAATACGGATAAAGTTCTGGCGCAGCTTACCGCTGATATGTGCCAATACTCTGTGACCGTTTTCCAGTTCTACCTGAAACATGGTGTTCGGTAATTTTTCAACAACTGTTCCTTCGATTTCAATTACATCGCTTTTAGACATATAAATCCTCCATCATCTCTAAAACTTTCGGTGTGTTTCGTTATATATTCGCAGAGCGTATTTGATTTCTTCATCATATACTTTCTCACGATTAACCAATTTGGCATACAGTTCTTCTCCGACTTTTTCGGTAGTAAGCTGTATATGCTTTTTACTTTTCTTTTTGGGCTTAGCCAGTTTTTTAAGCTTACCGTCGCAGAGGAAAAAATACTTCGCATCACTGCCGACAATAATATATACACTGTCCTTGTCATGGCCGGCCCTTGAGATTGCAAAATATCCTGTCATCTCCATCTCACCCTGCCTCTGTCATCCATTAATAAAGTGTGAGAATCTCCGGTTCACCCTCTGTAATCAGCACCGTATTTTCATAATGCGCAGAAAGGCTTCCGTCCTGACTAACCACAGTCCAGTCATCATCGCACCAGAGAACATCCGCTCTGCCCATATTTATCATGGGCTCTATAGCCAGGGTCATGCCTGCCTGAAGCTTCAGCCCCTTACGTCTCTGGGCAAAATTCGGTATCTGGGGATCTTCATGAAGTGAAGTGCCGATGCCGTGTCCCACAAGCTCTCTTACGATACCATAACCGAACTGACTCACATAAGCATCAATTGCATTGGAAATATCATATAAATAATTTCCTGCTTTTGCCATTTTTATACCTTCAAAAAAGCTCTGGCGTGTCACCTCTATCAGTTTCTTTGCTTCTGCCGAAATCTCACCCACGCCGTGGGTTCTGGCTGCATCGGAGTGATATCCCTTATAAATCAGTCCCGCATCCAGACTGACAATATCGCCTTCCTGAAGATATCTCTTCCGACTGGGGATACCGTGTACCACTTCATCATTTACGGATACACATACACTGGCAGGATAGCCGTTATAATTCTTAAAATTCGGGATACAGCCCAGCTTTCTGATCAGTGTATCACCCATTACATCAATCTCATGGGTGGTCATACCGGGGCGTATCTTATCCTCCAACTCCTTATGCACGATTCCAAGCAGTCTGCAGGATTCTCTCATTAATTCTATTTCACGTTCGGATTTAATCGAAACTGCCATCTTAATTCTCCAAAATTGCAATAATTGCCCCGAACACATCCTTCATGTCCACAGTGCCGTCCACGCTGCGTAAAACGCCCTTGGCGCTGTAGAAATCAATAAGAGGCTGTGTCTGGTCATGATATACCTTCAAACGCTTTAAAACAGTCTCCGGCTTGTCGTCATCGCGAAGCACAAGCTCCTGACCGCATACATCACAGATTCCTTCCTTTTTGGGAGGAACATGCTCTATATGATATGTACCGCCACATGCAACACATGCGCGTCTGCCGGACATTCTGCGTACTATATTTTCATCAGGCACATCCACATCAATAGCATAGTCAATGGTTTCACCAAGCTCAGCCAATGCATTATCCAGCACCTGGGCCTGAGGAATGGTTCTGGGGAAACCGTCAAGCACATAACCGTTTGCACAATCTGCCTGTGCTACTCTGTCAAGAAGAATCTTTACGGTCAGTTCATCGGGAACCAGCTGTCCCTGATCCATATATTTCTTTGCTTCCATTCCAAGTTCTGTTCCGTTCTTAATATTTGCACGGAAAATATCACCTGTGGAAACATGAGGAATCTGATACTTCTCAGCAATCATTTTGGCCTGTGTACCTTTACCTGCTCCGGGAGCACCTAACATAATTATCTTCATATGCGATTATCCTTTCTCACCTATCCATATCAAAAGAATTTCTTCTGTTTTCAGGTCAACATTTATATTTTAACTTTTTTGAATATACTTTGCAACCTCTTTCCACAAAAAAGACAGGACAATTTCTTGTCCTGTCTTAAATATAACTTATTAATCCTCTAAAAAGCCCTTGTAGTTACGAACCAGCATCTGGGATTCAATCTGCTTAACTGTCTCCAGAATTACACTTACGATAATGATAAGGCTGGTACCCGCAAAGGATACACTTGCGCCAAAAATACCATTAAATACATAAGGAAGAGCAGCAATAATAATCAAACCGATTGCTCCGATGAAAACGATACGATTCAGTACATTTTCAAGATAATCACTGGTAGGCTTTCCGGGTCTGATGCCGGGGATAAATCCGCCCTGCTTCTTCATATTGTCTGCAATCATGATAGGATTAAATGTTACAGATGTATAGAAGTAAGCAAAGAACAGAATCAGCAGTATATAAACCACCAAACCGATGGAGTAAATGGGTGCAGCCGGCTTACACCAGTTATCTGCATTCATTCCCTTCAGGATTTCTGCCCAAAAACCGGTTCCCTGGTAACCTACTAAGTTACAGATAATAACCGGTACCTGCATCATGGAAGATGCAAAGATGATGGGAATAACACCTGAAGTGTTTACTCTCATGGGAATACTGGATGTATTACCACCAACCATCTTACGACCCTGTACCTTATTTGCATACTGTACGGGAATCTTTCTGACACCACCGTTAAGTATAATTACAAGTACCATCAGACCGATGATAATTGCAAGAATAATCACTGCGGACAAAATTGCTGTCGCAGGCGCCTTACCTTTCACAAACTGTCCATACAGATTGCTCAGGTCTGCAGGGATTCTGGAAATAATATTGATAACCAATACAATGGAAATACCATTTCCGATACCCTTTTCAGTAATTCTTTCACCAACCCACATTATAAATGCACTACCTGCAGTCAGTGCTACAATGGAAGTAATAACATTAAATGCATTGTACTCCTGCAGATAACCCTGATTGCCGAATCCAACCGTCATTGCTATTGCCTGAATCAGTGCCAGAACAACAGTCACATATCTGGTAATGGATGCAATCTTTTTTCTACCTTCTTCGCCATCGCGCTGCATTTCCTCTAACTTAGGAATAGCGATGGTAAGTAACTGCATAATAATTGAAGATGTAATGTAAGGATTGATATTTAATGCAAGAATGGACATGTTCAAGAATGAACCACCTGTAATTGCATCAAAAAAACTGAACGCATCACCTGTCTGCCTTGAAAACCAATCTGCGAAGAAATTTCTGTTTACACCGGGCACAGGCAGCTGTGATCCTATACGAATCACAACCAGCATTGCCAACGTAAATAATAATTTATTTCTGATTTCTTTGATTTTAAACGCATTTTTCAGGGTTGTAAGCATTACATCACCTCAGCAGTTCCACCAGCAGCTTCAATCTTTTCTTTTGCAGATGCACTGAACGCGTCTGCTTTAACATTAAGCTTCTTGGTAAGTTCTCCGTTTCCGAGTATCTTCACACCATCTCTGGGATTTTTAACAATACCTGCTTCAATTAATGCGATAACATCAACTGTAGCACCATCTTCGAAACACTCAAGTGCACTTAAATTGATACCAACGATTTCCTTAGTGTTTCTGTTAGTGAAACCTCTCTTAGGAATACGTCTGTATAAAGGCATCTGACCACCTTCGAAACCGGGTCTGGGAGCTCCGGAACGAGCCTTCTGACCTTTGTGTCCCTTACCTGCAGTCTTGCCGTTTCCTGAACCGTGTCCACGGCCTTTTCTAAAATTATCACTGTGTTTGGAACCTTCAGCGGGTCTTAAATTGGATAATTCCATTCCTAACACCTCCTTGTCTAATTAAACTTCTTCTACTTTTATTAAGTGACTAACCTGACGAATCTGTCCTCTTGTAGCTTCATTATCAGGAAGTATAATGGACTTGCCAATCTTACGAAGTCCCATAGATTCAACGGTTGCTCTATTCTTCGGCACTGCACCGATAACGGACTTTACCAAAGTAATCTTTAACTTCTTATCTGCCATTGTTGTTCTCCTTTCTACGCGAAAACGCTATTAAGCCATAATCTCATCAACAGATTTGCCACGGCTCTTAGCTACTTCTTCAGGAGACTTTAACTGGCTTAAACCTGTAATGGTTGCCAGTACAACATTCTGCTTGTTGTTAGAGCCAAGAGACTTGGTACGAATATTCTTGATACCTGCAAGTTCACAAACGATACGAGCAGGACCACCTGCGATGATACCGGTACCTTCGGGAGCCTTCTTTAACAGAACGTTAGCGGAACCGAACTTTCCGATATAGTCATGTGTAACAGACTTATTCTCATCAAGCGCAATCTTTACGATGTGCTTCATTGCATCTTCTTTTCCCTTGCGGATTGCTTCAGGAATTTCCACTGCCTTACCAAGACCTGCACCAACATGGCCGTTTCCGTCACCAACTACAACCAAAGCGGTAAAACGCATATTACGTCCACCCTTTACAGTCTTAGTTACACGCTTGATGGTAACAACCTTATCAGTTAATTCTAACTGGCTTGCATCTATGATAGTATGTTTCATGGTGTATTCCTTCCTTTCCTAGAATTCCAAGCCAGCTTCTCTGGCTGCATCAGCTAATGCTGCGATCTTACCCTGGTATATAAAGCCGCCTCTATCAAAAACAACTTCCTTAATACCTTTTTCAATTGCTCTCTTAGCAATTACAGTTCCAAGATATGCTGCTGCATCAACGTTATTGGTTTTCTCAAGTTCTGCCTTGATATCTTTTTCAATAGTTCCGGCAGAAACGATTGTCTTACCAACTGTATCGTCGATAATTTGAGCATACATATGATTATTGCTTCTGAATACTGCAAGACGAGGTCTTTCAGCAGTACCACTGAAGCGGTTACGAATTCTCATGTGCTTTTTAACACGAACTTTTTGTCTAGACTCTTTGCTAACCATCTTCACACTCTCCTTATCTCTTATTTCTTACCAGTCTTACCAACTTTACGTCTGATAGTCTCATCAGCATACTTAATACCTTTACCCTTGTAAGGCTCAGGTCTTCTCTTGTCTCTGATTTCAGCTGCGAATTGGCCAACTTTTTCTTTATCAATACCCTTAACAATAATTACGTTCTGTCCTTCAACAACAGTCTCGATGCCTTCGGGGTCTTCCATCTCTACGGGATGAGAATAACCAAGGTTCAGGGTCAGCTTCTTACCTGCCTTAGCAGCTCTGTAACCAACACCGTTAACTTCCAGCTTCTTCTCGTAACCGGTATTAACACCTGTTACCATGTTGTTGATAAGGGTTCTTGTTAAACCATGAAGAGATTTCATCTTCTTTAAATCGTTAGGTCTGCTTACTACTACTTCAGCACCTTCGATCTTAATTTCCATCTCGGAAGGTAACACTCTTTCCAGTGTTCCCTTAGGTCCCTTAACGGTAACCTTATTATTTTCTGCAATATCTACAGTAACGCCTGCAGGAATCGCGATTGGCATTCTTCCTATACGTGACATGCCCGTACCTCCTAAATATTCTATAACAATTTATAGTTACTTTAAATCATTACCATACAAAGGCTAAAACTTCACCGCCAACCTTCAGCTCACGAGCCTTCTTGTCGGTAACGATGCCCTGATTGGTAGAAATGATTGCAATACCCAAACCGCCTAATACTCTGGGCAGTTCTTCTCTGCCTGCGTATACACGAAGACCGGGCTTGGAAATTCTCTTGATACCGGAGATAATCTTCTCATTCTTGTCTGCACCATACTTTAAGGTGATGCGGATAGTCTTGAAGTTACCTTCTTCAATAATATCAAACTTTTTAATATATCCTTCCTCTAAAAGAATATTTGCAATAGCTAATTTCATTTTAGAAGCGGGAACATCAACTGTATCATGCTTAGCAGTATTCGCATTACGAATTCTTGTAAGCATATCTGCAATAGGATCGCTCATTGTCATGTCTTTATTCCTCCTTCTTACCAGCTTGCTTTCTTAACGCCGGGGATCTGTCCCTTATATGCTAAATCACGGAAGCAAAGTCTGCAAATTCCGTACTTTCTCAAATAAGCATGGGGACGGCCACAAATCTTGCAACGGGTATAAGCCTGTGTAGAAAACTTAGCTTTGCGCTGCTGTTTAAGTTTCATTGATGTCTTTGCCATTGAAAACTTACCTCCTTATTATTTAGCGAACGGCATGTTGAATAATCTCAGTAATTCACGTGCCTCTTCATCGGTATTTGCAGTGGTTACGAAAATAATATCCATACCTCTGGTCTTATCAATCTTGTCAAATTCGATTTCAGGGAAAATGAACTGCTCCTTGATACCAAGTGCATAGTTACCTCTTCCGTCGAAAGCGTTAGGATTAACACCTCTGAAGTCGCGTACACGAGGCAATGCAAGATTCACTAAACGATCCAGGAATTCATACATCTTCTCACCGCGTAAGGTAGTCTTACATCCGATTGCCATACCTTCACGAATCTTAAAGTTAGCTACGGAATTCTTTGCCTTGGTAAGAACTGCCTTCTGGCCAGCGATAGCTTCCATATCCTTTACAGCGTTCTCAAGAACCTTAGCATTGTCCTTTGCTTCACCAACACCCATGTTGATAACGATCTTGTCAAGCTTAGGAACTTCCATAACATTTTTATATCCAAACTTTTTGATCATTGCTGCTACAATTTCATCATTGTATAAGCTTTTAAGTCTGCTCATCTAAATATCCTCCTTCCTACTGATTAATCAATCACTTCGCCTGTTGCCTTTGCGAAACGTACCTTCTTGCCGTTCTCAACCTTGAAACCAACTCTGGTTGCCTTGCCCTTTACAACAAGCATTACGTTTGAAATATCAATAGGAGCTTCTTTCTGAATAATACCACCGTTGGGATTACTCTGGGAAGGCTTAGCATGCTTTGTAACCATGTTTACGCCTTCAACTAAAACTTTGCCGTTCTTAACATCAACAGAAAGAACCTTGCCTTCTGTACCGTTGTCTTTGCCGGCGATTACCTTTACGGTATCACCCTTCTTAATCTTTAATGTAGACATTGGGTTACCTCCTTATAATACTTCAGGAGCAAGGGAAACAATCTTCATAAACTGTTTCTCACGAAGCTCTCTTGCTACGGGTCCAAAGATACGAGTTCCTCTGGGAGTCTTGTCATCCTTGATAATAACCGCAGCATTCTCATCAAATTTAATATAAGAACCATCTTTACGGCGTGCACCCTTTACGGAACGAACAACAACTGCCTTAACAACATCGCCCTTCTTTACAACGCCGCCTGGTGTTGCATCTTTAACGGAAGCAACAATCACATCGCCAATCTGCGCATATCTTCTTGTAGAGCCGCCCATAACACGGATGCAAAGTAATTCTTTAGCACCGGTATTATCAGCAACTTTAAGTCTACTTTCCTGCTGAACCATGATTTTCCTCCTTCGCCGCATCTACGGCTGTTTATGGTTTAATACACTAATAACTCTTTAAGCAAAACTCATTTCGCTGAAGCAAATTATTTTACTGAAGCAAATTATTTTACTTTTTCTACGATTTCAACAAGTCTCCATCTCTTATCTTTGGACAGAGGTCTTGTTTCCATAACCTTTACGATATCACCAATGTTGCATTCGTTGTTCTCGTCGTGAGCCTTAAGTTTGTAGGTTCTCTTAACAACCTTACCATAAAGAGGATGCTTTACATGCTCTTCAATTGCAACAACAATTGTTTTATCCATCTTATTACTGGTTACCTTACCAGTACGTGATTTTCTTAAATTTCTTTCCACGGATTTGTCTCCTTTCTACGCTTTCCTAAGCAGTTACGCTTTTGCCTTCTCAGTAATTACTGTCTGAATACGAGCAATGTTTCTTCTTACTTCTTTGATTCTTGCTGTATTGTCTAACTGGTTGGTTGCGTTCTGGAATCTCAAATTGAAAAGTTCTTTCTTTGCTGCTACAAGCTCCTGAGCTAATTCAGCATCAGTCTTGTTCATTAAGCTTTCAACAAATTTATTGGTTTTCATTATTCAACACCGCCTTCCAAATCTGCTTTAGAAACGATTTTGCACTTGCAGGGAAGCTTGTGCATAGCAAGACGTAATGCTTCACGAGCTGCTTCTTCGGAAACGCCCTTGATTTCGAACATTACACGTCCGGGCTTAACAACTGCTACCCAGTATTCTAAAGTACCTTTACCGGAACCCATACGAGTTTCAGCAGGCTTTGCAGTTACAGGTTTATCCGGGAAAATCTTAATCCAAACTTTACCGGTACGCTTTGTATAACGGGTCAACGCAATACGCGCAGCCTCAATCTGGTTAGACTTGATCCAGCAGGGCTCGGTTGCTACAAGACCGAATTCGCCGTAAGTCAGGGTATTACCTCTTAACGCTTTACCAGCCATAGTTCCACGGAACTGTTTACGACGTTTAACTCTCTTAGGCATTAACATTATTTATCGCTCCCTTCCGTCTGATTTCCCTTTGTAGGAAGTACTTCGCCTTTATAAATCCAAACTTTAACTCCAACTTTACCATATGTGGTATCTGCCTCAGCAAAACCATAATCGATGTCTGCTCTTAAGGTCTGAAGAGGAATAGTACCTTCACTGTAGAACTCGGTACGAGCCATATCAGCACCACCCAGACGACCGGAACATGCAGCCTTGATACCAAGCGCACCGGACTTCATGGTTCTGCCCATGCAGGACTTCATTGCACGTCTGAAAGATACACGGTTCTCTAACTGCAGAGCAATGTTCTCAGCAACCAGCTGTGCATCCTTGTCAGGTCTCTTGATTTCTTTGATATCAACCTGAACCTTCTTGTCAGTAATCTTAGCAAGTTCTTTCTTGGTTACTTCGATTTCAGCGCCACCCTTACCGATTACAACACCGGGCTTAGCAGTATAGATAATAACCTTAACTCTGTCAGATGCTCTTTCGATTTCAATCTTGGAAACACCTGCGCTATATAATTTCTTCTTCAGGAACTTTCTGATGTTGTAGTCTTCAACAAGATAATCGGAAAACTCTGCATCAGCGTACCATTTGGAATCCCATTCTTTAATAATGCCGACTCTCAGGCCGTGAGGATTAACTTTCTGTCCCATTCTCTTTTAGGCTCCTTTCCTACTTCTTCTCATCAAGAACAACAGTGATGTGGCTCATCAGCTTTTCGATTCTGTAAGCTCTACCCTGTGCTCTGGGTCTTACTCTCTTCATTGTAGGTCCCTTGTTTGCATAGCATTCTGCAATATACAGGTTCTCAGCATTCATGCCGTTATTGTTCTCAGCATTTGCAATTGCTGACTCTAATAATTTCTTAATAATGCCGGATGCATATCTGGGATTGTACTCAAGAATTGCAAGTGCAGTCTGTACATCCTTGCCTCTGATGGCATCTAATACGAAACAAGCCTTCTGAACAGATACTCTAGCATAAGATAACTTAGCTGAAGGTCTTGTATCTTTCTGAGCATTTCTCTCTCTCTTAATTTGACTTCTATGTCCCTTTGCCATAGAAAATGTCCTCCTTTTCAAAATTTGCAGCTTACACGTTGCCGTGTGGCTCCTCCAATCAGGAAAATCCTTCCGCGCGTCGAAGCCGTAGCTTCGCCGCAGGGATTTTCTAATCAGAATTATCTAACCTTGGACTTCTTCTCGTCCTTTCCATGACCTCTATATGTTCTGGTAGCTACAAACTCACCAAGCTTGTGACCAACCATATCTTCGGTTACATATACAGGCACATGCTTTCTTCCGTCATGAACAGCAATTGTATGTCCTACGAAAGAAGGGAAAATTGTAGAACGGCGGGACCAGGTCTTGATAACCTGCTTCTCTCCGGTTGCATTTAAAGCATCCACTTTCTTTAACAGACTTGCATCTGCGAAAGGTCCTTTTTTCAGTGATCTAGCCATTGTCTTTCCTCCTTATTATTTGATTGCTCTACCGTCACGTCTTCTTACGATCAGCTTGTTGGAAGCCTTTTTCTTCTTACGGGTCTTAAGACCAAGAGCAGGCTTGCCCCAAGGAGTACTGGGACCGGGACGACCGATACCGGTTTTACCTTCACCACCACCGTGAGGATGGTCGTTAGGGTTCATTACAGAACCACGTACTGTAGGGCGGATACCCATATGACGCTTACGTCCTGCCTTACCGATATTGATAAGGTTGTGATCAACATTACCTACAACACCAACGGTTGCACGGCAAACGATAGGAACCATTCTCATTTCGCCTGAAGGAAGACGAAGAGTAGCATATTTACCTTCTTTTGCCATTAACTGAGCACTGTTACCAGCGGAACGAACCAACTGACCGCCCTTGCCGGGATACAGTTCAATATTGTGTACCTGAGTACCTACGGGAATCTGAGATAAAGGTAAGCAGTTACCGATTCTAACTTCTGCATCGGGACCGTTCATAACCTTCATACCATCGCGTAAACCTTCGGGAGCGATGATGTATGCCTTGGTACCGTCTTCATAGCAGATTAATGCGATATTTGCGGTTCTGTTAGGATCGTACTCGATACCGATAACAGTTGCAGCAATACCGTCTTTGTTTCTCTTGAAATCAATAATTCTGTATTTTCTTCTGCTTCCGCCACCACGATGTCTTACAGTGATTTTACCCTGATTGTTACGTCCGGAATTCTTCTTCAGAGATACACACAAGCTCTTCTCGGGCTCGGTCTTTGTAATCTCGGAGAAATCAGAACCGGTCATATTTCTTCTGGAAGGTGTATAGGGATTATATTTTTTAATTCCCATTTTCTTATCTCCTTTACATTTCGATTTTTTGCGCGGGCATCTCTATGCCGCATACGTTAACCTGTGGATGTGGCCCTAATTAGATACCGGAGAAAATCTCGATATCCTTGCTGTCAGCGGTAAGCTGAACAATTGCCTTCTTGGTCTTAGCAGTCTTGCCGAATACCATTCCACGTCTCTTTGTCTTGCCATCCATGTTCATAGTGTTAACACTCTTAACCTTGGTGCCTTCGAACATTTTTTCAACAGCTTCTTTAATCTGTGTCTTATTTGCGTCTGTGTGAACTAAGAATGTATATTTCTTCTCACCCATGCCGGCCATACTCTTTTCGGTGATAACCGGTTTGAGGATTACGTCATAGTATTTAATGTCAGCCATTATGCGTACACCTCCTCGATTTTTGCAACAGCATCCTTGGTCAGGACAACCTTCTTTGCCTTCATGATATCATATACGTTGATAGTGTTAACCAGAGTGGTATTGATATCAGCTACGTTTTTAGCGGAAAGAACTACGTTTGCATCATTGTCTGCGATAACTACCAGACCCTTTTCAACCTTCAGGTTGTTCATAACATTTACGAAGTTCTTAGTTTTGATTTCATCAAACTTCAGCTCATCCAGAACGATTACATTGCTGTCCTGTACTTTGCTGGTTAAAGCAGACTTAAGAGCTGCTCTCTTTTCCTTCTTGTTAAGCTTGAAGGAGTAATCTCTGGGAACGGGAGCAAATACGATACCGCCGCCGGTCCACTGGGGAGCTCTGGTTGAACCCTGTCTTGCATGACCGGTTCCCTTCTGTCTCCAAGGTTTTCTACCACCACCGGATACTTCAGAACGGGTTTTAGCCTTCTGTGTACCCTGACGATTATTTGCAAGCTGCTGTACAACTGCCATGTGTACCAGATGTTCATTTACTTCAACACCAAATACCGCATCATTCAGCTCGATTGTACCAACTTCCTTGCCTTCCATATTAAAAACAGATACGTTTGCCATCTGATTGGTCCTCCTTTCGCCTTATGCTTCCATCTTTACAGTTTCTTTAATGGTTACTAAAGCTTTCTTGGGTCCGGGAACAGCGCCCTTTACCAGAAGAAGATTCTTTTCAGCATCTACTCTAACAACCTCAAGATTCTGAACAGTTACTTTTACGCAACCCATATGTCCGGGCATTCCCTTACCCTTGAATACACGGCTGGGGGATGAACATGCACCATTGGAACCCTGATGACGATGGAACTTGGAACCATGAGCCATAGGTCCTCTGTGCTGACCGTGTCTCTTGATTGCGCCCTGGAAGCCTTTACCCTTGGAAATAGCAGAAGCATCAATCTTGTCGCCTGCTGCAAAAATGTCAGCCTTGATCTCTGCACCTAAGGTGTACTCTTCAGCGTTATCAAACTTGAATTCTCTTACATATCTCTTGGAGCTTACGCCTGCCTTCTTGAAGTGGCCCTGCTCAGCCTTGTTAACACCATGTCTGTGAACAACTTCCTTCTTGCCACTTGCATCCTTGTTAACAACCTTATCCTTCTTGTCAACGAAACCTACCTGAACTGCCTTGTAGCCATCATTCTCTACAGTCTTAACCTGTGTTACCACACAAGGGCCTGCCTGCAGAACGGTTACGGGCACCAGTACGCCGTCTTCGTTAAAAATCTGAGTCATTCCGACTTTTGTCGCTAAAATTGCTTTCTTCATTTTTACCTCCTAATGTTCTACATAGTGGACCACATATGTCTGACTTCGTCAGCCACTTAGAAATTTCGCTTCGCGAAAGTTTCCCGGCCGCAATATCGCTGCGCGATAGTTGGCACAACTCGCATCGAGTCATTCATTCGTGTTCTTACGTCTAAGTAGAGGTTTGTTTTGTTTGATTGGTTACTGCGATGAATTACTTATTCTTCATCTTAATATCAATGTAAACACCTGCAGGCATTTCCAGTTTCTGCAATGCATCAACTGTCTTCTGGGTAGGTGCAATGATATCAATCAGTCTCTTATGAGTTCTCTGCTCGAACTGTTCTCTGGAGTCTTTGTACTTGTGTACTGCTCTCAGAATAGTAACAACTTCCTTCTTAGTAGGAAGGGGAACCGGTCCGCTCACCTGGGAACCGTTCTTCTTTACTGTTTCGATGATTTTCTTGGCAGATGCATCTACAAGCTGATGTTCATAAGCTTTCAATGTGATTCTCATTACCTGATTTGCCATAAAAAAAGTCGCCTCCTTTTCGCACTTTTGATTCATAAGTACGACAAGCGGTGACTGTACACTCTCCCGTGTGTGTCCTAAACCTTTGCGCAACGTTACTCCGGTTCATCAACTACATCACGTCGTTTCTACCTTTGGTAGACTTGATTTTGGTACAGTGACTTGTCGTCAGTTTCCTAACTTGACATTCGCTCCACGGAAAACCCGCATCTGATTGCTCAGGCGCGGCAACCTCACGCTTCATCGCTATCATGCCACAGCAAGGTACAGTATACATGAGCATATTCTTTTTTTCAAGATATTTTTTCAGCAAGATTGTATTTTTTTTAGTACAATCCTATTTTGTGTCATCTGCACTTTTTCCACCCTAATATCTTTGCCCGGTAGCCTGCTTCTATATAAAGCACTGCCCTTTACCGGCTGATTAACACGGATGCCGCCAATACCAAAATCATTCCGAGTATCATAAAGGGAGTTAACGCCTCCTGATATACCACAACTCCCACACAGGCTGTAACAATGGGCTCCAGCGTGGCAAGCACCGCCGCCCGGCCGGCTTCCATATATTTCAAGCCTATCGTATATAATGTGAAAGACATGCATGTAGATAAAAGGACCATGGCCGCTGCCCATCCCCATAAATCCGGAACCGCAGCCATCTTACCTGCCAATGCCCCCATATCCACAAAAGGAAGCACTCCCAGGCACGCAAAAAGAAAGGTATATACCGACACCGTCATGGGATGATAACCTTTTTGCAAAGCTACCCTCCCGAAAATACTGTACAAACCGTAACCGATACCGCTTCCTAATCCCAGAAGCAATCCTTCCATACTCAGGCGGCCCACACCACCGCAGATACCGCAGACCAAAGCACAGCCTGCAACTGCCATAATCAATGCTGTCAGCTTACTACGGTTCAATCTTTCTCCAAAGACAACTCTCGAAAGCAAAGTCACCCATACAGGTGAAGTATACATTAATATAGAAGATACTGCTACGGAGGAAACCGTTACATTTTTAAAATAACAATAGCTGAAAAAGACAATGCTGACAATTCCCGTACCCGCAAAACACCATAAATCCTTCAGGCGGACGGTAAATAACTTCTTATTATACAGAAGAAGTCCTGCGCCCAGAACCAATGCACTGCCGTAAACTCTCAGTGTCACAATCTCCATGCTGCCTAATCCGGCACCGCTGAGATTCTTTATAAAGATTACTAATATACCCCAAAGTACAGCTGCACCCGTCACAAAAACGGGTGCAGCCTTTTTTATCATTTTCATATTAATCAGTTAACTTCTTTCCTTCTTCAAATAACCGTAACACTTCCTCGGAAGGCTCCTTATCAATCAGAGATACTACAATTGCCGCAATACCGCCGCAGATAAATCCGGGGATAATCTCGTACAAACCGGTAGAACCGGAAAGGAATGCATACCAAAGTGCATCTACAACGAAACCAACTACGATACCTGCAAGTGCTCCTTTATTGGTAAATCTCTTCCAATAAAGGGAAAGCAGGATAACAGGGCCAAATGCTGCACCGAATGCTGCCCATGCGCACTCAACCAGTGCCATAATACCCTTACACTTAGGACTCATTGCAATCGCAAGTGCAATTATTGCAATTACCGCTACCATAACACGTCCTGCCCACATAATCTCCTTATCAGATGCTTTCTTACGGAATATAGGTTTATATACATCAGAGGTAAATGCAGAAGTAGACAACAGAAGCTGGGAATCTGCAGTACTCATGGATGCCGCCAAAATAGCGGACAACAGCAGACCTGCAATAAAGGCAGGGAACAACTGACGCACCATGGTCACAAAGATCATACTCTGTGAGCCTTCTGCAAGATAGGTTCCTACAAACTGATGTCCTACCAGACCAACTACTGACGCCATAATCAGGATAATAGTGGTCCAGATAATTCCGATCTTCTGGGACTTCTTCATTTCTTTCTCAGACTTGATGGACATATAACGAACCAGAATATGGGGCATACCAAAATAACCGAGTCCCCAACCCAGACCGCTCAGAATATCTGATGCGCTGGTCCAGTCAAACTTTCCGCTTGATAAAATATTATAATAATTAGCAGGAGTAACCACTTCAGCCATAGGAACAAAATCCGTTGCATTCATTACGCACACAGCAACAATGGGTGCTGCCATAAGTGCTGCCAACATCAGCATACCCTGGAAAAAGTCTGTCCAACATACGGCATTAAAACCACCCAGGAAAGTATATAACAGAATAACAACAGTTGCACCAATCATAGCCACCGTCTTATCCAGACCGAATATGGTATTAAACAAATCACCGCACGCCACAATACTGGATGCCGCATATACACAATAAGCAACAATAAAGATAATGGCACTAACGATCTGTAATGCAGGACTCTGCACTCTAAATCTTCTGGTCAGATACTGGGGAATGGTTATGGCGTCATCTGCCTTAATGGAAAAACGACGAAGCCCGGGCGCTACAAATGCCCATGCCAGAATGGTTCCGATTAACAGACCTACGGAAATCCATACCTGTCCCATACCATACAGATAAATGGAACCGGGAAGTCCCATCAACACCCACGCACTCATATCGGATGCACCTGCTGATAAAGCAGCAACCCATCCGTTCATCCGGCGTCCGCCCAGGAAATAATCCTTGTCTCCGCCGTCATTGCCACGGCCCTTAAAAAAGAATACCACGCCTACAGCCAATACCAAAATAAGATACAGGCCGAAAGCCAGTACTTCTGCAAAATTGTTAGTCATACTTACTCCTTACCTACATAAATTACCCTTTTACGTAATTTTGTATATTTATTTTACTACACGTCTTGAATTTTACTAAAATCCCCTCTAAAAAGCAAGCTTTTTCGACAAAAACAACCTTGCCGCCTTACTTACATCCCCACTTTATATAAAAATCATTTTTCACTGGCATACTTTTCTATTCTATTGTATACTGTACCCATATTAATTCTGACATTCGCTGCTGCAAAAAGCAGTGATATATTAAGTAACGAAAGGCATGACAAACATTATGTGGATTGCAGATAATTGGAAAGATTACGAGGTATTGGATACGTCTGGCGGAGAAAAACTGGAGCGATGGGGCGACTATATCCTGGTACGTCCCGACCCTCAGGTTATTTGGAATACTCCCCATGACCATACAGGCTGGAAAAAGAAAAACGGTCACTATCACCGCAGCACAAAAGGCGGGGGGGAATGGGAATTCTTTGACCTGCCTAACGAATGGAGCATCAATTATGAATTAAACGGTTCAAACGGTATCTCAGACAACCGGCTTACCTTCCGTTTAAAGCCTTTCAGCTTCAAGCACACCGGGCTTTTCCCGGAACAGGCCACCAACTGGGACTGGTTCTCCTCTCTCATTGTAAATGCCATAAAGCAACGCCCTGCAGACAGACCTATTAAAGTCTTGAATCTTTTTGCGTATACAGGTGGCGCCACCTTAGCCGCTGCCGCTGCAGGTGCAAACGTTACTCACGTAGATGCTTCCAAAGGCATGGTGACCTGGGCGAAGGAAAATGCAGTAGCATCCGGTCTGGGTGAAGCTCCCATCCGTTGGTTGGTAGACGACTGTGTAAAATTCGTGGAACGCGAAATCAGACGGGGCAATAAATATGACGGCATCATTATGGACCCCCCCTCCTATGGCAGAGGCCCCAAAGGTGAAATCTGGAAAATAGAAGAAAGTATCTGGCCTTTTATAGAACTGACCACTCAGATTCTTTCTGATGATGCTTTATTCTTCCTGATTAACTCCTATACTACAGGATTACAGCCCGCAGTGCTTTCTTACATGATGAATACAGCCATTACCTCCCGCTTCGGCGGTCAGGTGGAAGCCGGCGAAATCGGTCTTCCGGTAAAGGGCAGTGGTCTGGTACTCCCCTGCGGAGCTTCAGGACGCTGGAGCCGCTGATATGAATCACAAAAGGCATTTGAGTTTCCTCAAATGCCTTTTCTTTGTTCCTACATTTAGTCATCTTTCTTTATATAAGCAGAAAGTATCTCAAAAAAGTCAGCCGCCTCTGCGTCTCCGCTACACTCCACAGTCACTCCCTCACCATAATCAACAATAAAAGATTTTACTTCCTCCTCAGTGGTAGCTGCGCGAAGGGATTCCACCGCTTCCTGAGTCAGATCTGCTGCCGGAAGCGCCTTCTGCACAGCAATCTCCTCCGGATTTTCTTTTTCTACTTCTCCGCCTGCTTCATTTTCTTTCTGCTTTTGAATAATGAATTGCATGTATTTGCCCTCTGCATTTACCAGACGCACCTGCAATACCTCTGCTTTTTCACCCTTACTCATGCTGACCGCATCAAAAGAATATCCTTCCGGAAGCTTCTTAGGCATGTATGCCGCATAGAGATCATTCTTACCGTTTAATCCTATTGCACTCTCCACACGCACATCCACTTCATTGTCTTTTAAAGGAGCATAATCATCCGTATAGGAATCCGTTACATCCTGACTCACTGACTCCTTATCCTGTATCTCCAGCACCGGCTTATTCTCTGCGTCAGGCTTGCTGCTTTCTTCTACCGCGTATTCCGCATCATTCATCTGGGCACCGTCTGCAGTCATCTCCCAGTTGGTACCGCCGGTATTAACTAACATAGAATTTGTAGCATCGCTGGTAGCCATGTTTTCCATCATGCCTGCCGACCTGTACCCTATAAAGCACAATCCCGCAAAAACAAGAGCCGCGCATGCTACCGCCAACTGTTTATGCTGCTTTATAAACACGATTACACTACCTGTCGCACTCTCCCTTTCACTCCGCTCCAGCAGTTCATCCGGAACATTCTGAAGTGCATCCAATATTTTACCGGCCTTATTCTGTTTATTATCATTCATGAAATTCTTTCCCTCTTCACTCATCAGATAACGATTCCTTCCTGTTCTAAGTGCTCGTTCAATTTACACCGGGTACGAAACAATAGCGTCTTTACCGTGTTCAGCTTCATGTGATATTTATCCGCAATGGTCTGATAATCCTCCATATACCAATACCGGCGCAAAAACACATTACACTCTCTGGCAGGCAGTTTTTCCAAAAAGCTGTGAATGCTTCTTTCCAGTTCTGCTGCCATGGTCAGATCCTCAACCGTATCTTCCGCTGCCAGACACTCTGCCAATTCATCAAGGGCCACTTCCATACAGCCTCCGCCCCGCTTTGCGGCATGCCTGGCTTTATATCTGTCCAAAGCCAGATTACGGGTTATTTTTCCCAGAAATAATTGTAATTTATTTGGCCGCTGTGGCGGAATGGAATTCCATGCCCTGAGCCATGTATCATTGAGACACTCTTCGGTGTCTCCTTTGTCATACAGGATATTAAAAGCTATACTATGACAATAATTACCGTATTTTTCCTGCGTCACGACAATAGCCTGTTCGTTTCTCTCAAAATACAAATCTATCAGCTCTGTCTCTTTCACCGTTTATCCTCCCGTGAAATCTCACGCTGCTATCTATATAGACGGCAAACGCCCCCTTGGGTTTCATCCTTTTCACAATCTGTCAGTTCTTTACACAAAAACACCTCAAATGAAGTGTGTTGCCTCATTTGAGGTGTTAATCTTTACTTATAAAAACTACTTATCCATGCCGTCAATCTGATGGTAATGCTGCTTCATGATATACATGGATTCATCGGCCTTACGCAGGTATTCTTCAGGACTGTAGGTCTCACCCGGGTGCATAACCACCGCACCGAAACTTACGGTAAGCGGGAATACCAGATTTCTTTCGCCCTTTAATACTTCCAAATTCGCCGCCAGCTCATTCTTAATGTCCTCAGCCTCTGAAATATCTTGGCACTCACCTACCATGATAAATTCATCTCCGCCATAACGAACTGCTATCCAGTCCTGAGGCAAAGTCTTCTTAATTGCATCAGCAACCGTACACAATGCAATATCTCCGTGAAGATGTCCGTACTTATCATTAATCATCTTCATACGGTTAATATCGGCAAAAATCATGGCGCCGGTCTTTCCATCCTGCTGACACTTTTGCAGATAAGGGAATGCAATACTCTCACATCCGCTTCTGTTGCGAAGTCCTGTAAGAGGATCTGTCATGGAAATGTCAATCAGCTTCTGATTCAATACTTCCAAGCGTATATTCTGACGTACTCTGTCCAAATCCTGGCTCAGATGTCTGGCCCAGGTATATAATGTCTGTTCGTACAATGACCGCACTTCATCAATAAACACCGCATATCCCACGCACTTTTCATCCGTGTGTAACGGCAGGAACATATACAAATGGGATTCCGGTGTCTCCCCGTCATAAACAGCCAATAACTGCTTGCTGGGATACACAATGTGCCACTGAGGCATTCCGTCCACCAGATGCACATATGTTTCCATATTCTCCGTGTAGGCACCATTGTTTACAACATTATCAATCTCGTCGGCGGAAAAAAAGTCATCCACTATACAAATCATGAAGTTAGCGCCTTCAAAGCTATGGTCGTAGGCGAAGTTACCGTTCATGGTGACTTTCAGTTCCGTAATCGAATCAAGTTTTGCAAGTACTTCATCCAAAAATCTGAAATGCCACTCATTAACACTGCTTTCCTTCTTGCCCCTGAATGCATTCAATACGGAACGCAAACGATTAGCCTGTCTTTCTTCATCTACACTACATCCGCAACTTTCGCCAATCACTGCATAAGAAGGATACGTAGTCTTAGTCGGAACCTCTTCACCATTCATCTCTCTCACAAGCAAATCCATTCCGTCATATCCTACTTTGTCCCAACCACGGGCTACAGTAGACAAAATCGGAGAAAACTGCTGCCCGGTTGCTATACAGTCACAACCTGTAACCATAGCATCCTGAGGCACCCTGAAACCGCGATTATCCAATGCGGAACAAACAGCAATCGCCATCTCATCATTTGCACACACAAAGACATCGGGCAATTTATTATTACGCGTATTCATCCAGGCAATAACTGCATCATAAGTGTCAAAATAAGACCACTCACCTTTTAAAATATTAGAAGGTGAAAGTCTCAGTCCTGCCTTCTTCATGGCATCAACAGTGGCCTTCAGACGGAGCTGACTCTCCTGATTGTCCGTAGGACCGCTGACAAACACAAAATCCTTGGCCTTATGAACCTGAATCAGATGTGTCACCAAATCATACACACCGGTATAAGTCTCTGTACCCAGGAACGGAATTCCATCCATCTCATACTCCAGAGATACAGAAGGCACATTATGCTTCTGAATCTGTCTCGCCAGATATTCTCTTTCACTGTTTAAATTTATAGTATTTCCAAGTAAAATGACACCTTCAAACTGACTAACATCAGGAAGCTGGAAAATAGCCTTTGCATTGATATTCTCCGGTTTATTCTCTGGGCCGGATGAATAATTGACAAATGCAAAGATATCAATATTATCCTCAGCTGCACGCTTGCGGATACCTTCAAGAACCAGCTGCATATATTCATTTGCCCATCCGTTTGCAAACAACGCCACTCTTCTTTTCATATAGCCAACCTCTTCTTTTACTTAACATAGTTACGATTACGTACATCATAACACATTTTCTGTAAAAATGCTAGTTAAAAGTATCATTTTCTAACAATTTTTGCACAATTTAATAGTTTTCTTTTTTTATCTCGAAGTAAGCCTGGGGATGATTGCATACAGGGCATACTTCAGGTGCAGCAGTTCCTACCACCACATGACCGCAGTTACGGCATTCCCATACCTGCACACCACTCTTTTCAAAGACTTCCTTCGTCTCTACATTGTGCAGAAGAGCACGATATCTTTCCTCATGCTCCTTTTCAATGGCAGCCACACCTCTGAAACGTGCGGCAAGCTCCGGAAATCCCTCTTCCTCTGCTTCTCGTGCCATTCTGTCATACATATCGGTCCACTCGTAATTTTCACCTGCAGCAGCCGCTACCAGATTCTCGGCGGTATTGCCCAGTTCGCCAAGCTCCTTAAACCATAATTTAGCATGTTCCTTTTCATTGTCTGCAGTCTTTAAAAATAACTCCGCAATCTGCTCATAGCCGTTCTTCTTAGCTACAGAAGCAAAATAAGTGTATTTATTTCTTGCCTGTGACTCTCCTGCGAAAGCCTCCCATAAGTTTTTTTCTGTTTTTGTGCCTGCATACGGATTCTGTCCCATAATATACCTCCTGAAACTTGTTTTAAATATTTAGTTTATACAAACTCTTCATTGTAAGTATACCACAAATACCGTTTTTCTTCCACTGAAATTCTTTAAACGTCCATATTACTAATATCACCATTTTCCCTCCAACATAATTCCATTTATTTGCAACATTTTTCCATTCTATTATCCCGTTCATTCATTTAATGTACATATATAAAGCAACATTACTACTATTAAAAATAAATCCACGCCCACTTAAAGGACCCGGATTTCTTTTGATAAACAATCAATTGTTAGGAGGATTTGGACATGGACCAAAAATTACCGGGTATGCTGCCCGCTCTGGGATGGAACTCCTGGAATACGTTTACATGGGATATTAATGAAAACCTGATTAAGAGAATGGCTGACGTAATGGTCGAAGAGGGATATCTGGAAGCCGGATACGAATATGTGGTTATCGATGACTGCTGGAGTCTGAAAGAAAGAGACGCGGAGGGCCGTCTGGTTCCTGACCCGGCTAAATTCCCCAACGGCATGAAAGCAGTAGCCGATTATATTCACTCCAAGGGGTTAAAATTTGGCATGTATTCCTGTGCCGGCACCCATACCTGTGCCGGTCATCCCGGAAGCTTTGAGCATGAATTTGAAGATGCCCGCCAGTTTGCACAGTGGGGTGTTGATTATCTGAAATATGATTATTGTTTCAAGCCCCGTCATGTATCCGGAGAGCTGTTATACAAACGAATGAGCCTGGCTCTGAAAAACTGTGGCCGTGACATTCTTTTTTCTGCCTGCAACTGGGGCGAGGATAATGTATATCAGTGGATCCGTGAGTCCGGTGCACACTCTTACCGTTCAACGGGAGATATTCAGGACCGATGGGATTCCATCAAAAACATAGCATTGTCACAGCTGGAAAAAGAACCCTTTACCGGCTCCTACTGCCACAACGACATGGATATGCTGGTTGTGGGTATGTACGGCGGAAGCAACAGCGATTTTATCGGAAGCAAAATCGGCGGTTGTACTGATGCCCAGTACCGTAGCCATTTTGCCCTGTGGTGCATGATGGATTCTCCCCTGATGATAGGTTGCGACCTGCGTAAGGCCAATGCTTTCACTAAAGAGCTCCTTCAAAACAAAGACCTTCTGGCCATTAATCAGGATCCCGAAAGCAGGGGTGCCTACCGTATCAAAGTAGAGCCTCAGTGGTTTAAGGCGGAGGATGCTTTTGTACTTGCAAAAGTACTGGCTGACGGCGATATCGCCCTTGGATTCTTTAATTTCAGCGATACCGCCCGGGAACTGTCCCTGCAATTCTGGGATATCGGCCTGCCCTATGCATCCAATGTATCTTTAAGCCTCTACGATTGCATCAATCACAAAGAGCTGGGTTCCTTCCGCGAACGCTACTCTCCCACCGTTCCTTCCGGAGACTGTGTGGTGGTACGCGCACATCTGGAGGTCCTGTGAGCGGCACCTGC
Source organism: Lachnospiraceae bacterium (assembly GCA_017513625.1). GTDB lineage: Bacteria > Bacillota > Clostridia > Lachnospirales > Lachnospiraceae > Acetatifactor. Next base: position 32,741 of record JAFXEW010000011.1, read on the forward strand.
CACCGGTGCGCTGCTACGCTGACCGGTGACGAAAAAGCCATCTGCATGAAACTGATTTCCCGCAACACCCGGGAGTTTTACTGCCTGGACTGTCTGGGAGAAAAGCTGGGCTGCGGCAGAGGCCCTATAGAAGAAAAAATACGCTACTACCGTGAAAGCGGTAATTGCGTACTCTTCCGTTAATTTTCTTTTGAAGTTTTAAATGTATTTCTATATTCACTGGGAGTCATGCCCTGTGCTTTTTTGAAGATTTTAGAAAAGTACAGGGCATCTTCATACCCTACGGAAGCCGCAACCGCCTGAATACTCCTGTCCGTACCTTTCAGCAACCTGCAGGCTCTTTCCAACCGTATCCGTGCCAAATACTGCTGGGGCGAAATCCCCAAAGCTTCCTTATACAAACGGAATAAATGGGTTCTGTCCACATGCAGTATAGATGCCATCTCTCCCACATGCAGATCACTTCTCCAATAATAATTCGCAATATATTCCTGCGCCAGTTGCACATATGCCTTCTGATTAGCCCCCTCCGATTCCAGATTTTTTCTGAAGAAAGCCGTAAGCAGCATATGGAGTCCTGCCGATTCCTGCTCCTGACGCAGAATTCTATCGTCCGCACTTGAACTTATCTGCAGACTCTCCCTCAATTCACCCACATGCATTACGGGTCGTTCCCTGGTAAATCCGGTAAAAGCCAGGAGCCTCTCCACGCCGCGCCCCCTAAAATCCACCCACTCGTATTCCCAAGGATGGGTACGGCCGGGGAAATACGTATATTCTTCTCCGGGATATATGAGAAAAGCATCCCCCTTTTGAAGTACATATTCTTCTCCGCCTACCCTCACATAACCTTTTCCGGACAGGATATAATGCAGAGCATACAAATCCCTGCAGCCCGGTCCCCACCGGTGCATATTGGGCTCTTTGTATCCGTAACCGATAAAAATCAGTTCTCTTTCTTCTCCGTGCTTTGACATAGAAACCTCTTCCTTTTATTCCAACAAACGGTTTAATCTTTTTTGTACGTAAGTAATGACCGG
>JAFXEW010000083.1 GCA_017513625.1 Lachnospiraceae bacterium
ATGCAAAGCACAGTTCTTCTTGCAGGTGGCAGTTCTTCCTGATGAGTTGCATTTTCCAGCTCGCATGCTGTATAAGGCAGACACGAAAATGCAAAGTTCTTATCGGTGGAACAAATCTTCAAGCACTGTGTCGATTCGTCCTTTCTACTGTTATCCAAACTGGTGTGACGATAAATCTCCAGCCACTCCGTATCCATATGCATCCCGCAGTTCTGCGGCACAAGGTACGGTGTCGGAGCAATACTGTCTTCCTCCCAAACTCCCTTTATTCCACCGGCCATTCTGTCCGGATACGTTTCTCCGGATAATCCTTCATAACAGTATTTGTCGGCCTTTGTCGGCATAATCAAACGTAATCCGAATACCGGAAGCTGCGGAAGTCCGTCCACCCCGTGATAATGTACTGAAACGCCAAGCACACCGCCTTCTTTCACGGTATATGTCACATCCACTGTATTTACCGGAGGAACAATCGTCTCATAGGTAAAGGTTATATTAACCTCGTTCGCACATTCCTCTGCAGAAAACACATTATTTGCCGGGGCACACGGATACCCCAGATTCTTACCGTCTACACGAACAGAAATCTCTTTACACTGAATAAACATATCAGCTGCCAGCCACCGTCCGCTGGAGATGTGAAACTTACTTCCTCTGTCATTGTCTGTCAGTGCCCGCCAGAAGGTAGGCTTTGGTGTACGATACAACCACTCCATATCGTTTTTCACCAAAGACTCTAACCCGCCGGTTGCATAGGAGAAGATATAATGAACGCCCTGTCCGTGTACGCCCAGTGTATAGTCACCATACACTATGCGCAGTAAAGACTCCTTATTTGTACAAGCCATAGTAGTACCTCACTTCCTGCATCGCCGGTTTTTCTTTACGGTCTGCAAACAAAATACCATTCGCGGAAAATTCATAATCGGATGGACGGTCATCATAGTCGCCGCCATAACGGAGTACGGAACGTCCGGTAATCTCATCATAGTCCCATAATGCCTGATCGATGAAATCCCAGATAAAACCGCCCTGGTACATTTCATACTTATCCAGCAGTTTCATGTACGAACCGAGACCACCCATGGAATTCCCCATGTCATGCATAAACTCGCACAGCAGATATGGCTTCTTTGCGCTATTTTGTAAGTAATCTTCCACATCTGCAGGTGTAGCATACATACGACTCTCTACATCCGAAATAGTATCTTCATATGCTCTATTATAAAAAGAACCTTCATAATGAACCAAGCGTCCATCCTTCTTGTCCTTGAAATAAACATTCATTGCTTCGATATCATCTCCGGCATAGGACTCGTTACCTAAAGACCAGAACAATATAGAAGGGTGATTTTTAAAGGCCTCAAAATTACTTCTTGCACGGTCAAGTACTGCTTCTTTCCATTGTGGAAGTGAACCCGGCACATTCCAGGATGGTTCGATAGCTCCAAGCTTTTGGAAAGAACCGTGACTTTCCAGATTGGTTTCGGACATCACATAGATCCCCTCTTCATCACACAGATAGTACCAAGGAATCTGATTCGGATAATGACAGGTCCGCACAGCATTAATATTATTTTTGCGGATACAGACAATATCCCGTATCATTTCAGCCTCGGTTATACATCTGCCGCTTCTTGCGCTCCACTCATGACGGTTGACACCGTTGATAATCAGACGCTTTCCGTTCAGCATCATAACCTTATTTACAATTTCCAGTCTGCGGAAACCAATCTTGTACGGAACTACCTCCAACAGATTACCGCAGCCATCATTCAGTTCCACATATACTTCATACAGATTTGGATTTTTGTTATCCCATACGGACACTCTCTTAAGCAACTGCTCCGGAAGATGACCCTTATATATCTGATACTCCCCTGCAGGAGCTGTTGCATTTAATGCGATCGGGCAAAGCAGTAAAAGCTCCTTGTTCCGGTCAAACAATTTAATGTTTGCCAAAACTCTCGTCCCTTTTGCAGCAGATACCTTAATATCTGCAGACAGGCTTCCTGAAACATTATTCTCTTTCAGTACCGGCTTCAGCCACAAATCTTCCACATGGGCTTCCGGCTTTGCTTTTAATGTAACATTTCGGAAAATTCCAAAGAACCGGAAGAAATCCTGGTCTTCCAAGAATGCTGCTGTACTTCTTTTATGCACTTCTACAGCTAAAACATTGCCTTTTTCTTTAATATAAGGAGTTAAATCAAATTCGGATACGGTAAAGCTGTCTTCCGCATAACCAATAAAGGTTCCGTTGAGCCAGACATACATTGCCTGTTCCACGCCTTCAAAGCAGATAATTACTCTTTTTCCGCGTAACGGCTCTTCTAAATCAAACTCTCTGACATAGGAACCTACCGGATTATACTCTGCCTCACTGAACATACCTTTTCCGTCTCCTGCATTCGGAAGACTGTATGCCGGTCTGCGATACATGTGACCTTCCCATGGGTACATGGTATTGATATAGTGGATTTTATCGTAGCCTGCCAGTTCGATATGCATCGGAACTTCAATATCATCGAAGTTAGTATAGTCATAACCGGTCTTATAAAATGTTTCCGGACGTTCTTTGGAGTTTTTGCTGTATTTAAACTTCCAGATGCCATTCAAGGACTGCAGAAGGCCGGTCGTTCCGGCCTCCGATTCCTGATAGTTTTCATAATATGAATGGTCGCTGTGTGCTTCTAACTGATTTACACGAAACACTTCCGGATTATCTAACCATTTAATATCTGCATTCATGCTGTTATCCTCAACTTTCCATTATTCCTTTACCGCACCGGCTGCCACACCTGCCAGAATATATTTCTGGAAGAAAAGATAAAGAATAACCGTTGGAATCATGATAATAATGATACCGGCTGCCAGGGTCTGCCAAGAACCCTGCTGCGCATTCGCATAGTCCATGAGAAAGGTAGTGAGAGTACGCAGCTTGTTCTTTGGCATATACAGGTAAGGGATGTACATGTCGTTAATAATACTGATGGCTTTAATGATACAAACTGTTGCAGTTGCCGGAGCAAGTAATGGGAAAATAATTCTTGTAAACAGTCCGAAGTAGGAACAACCATCCAATAATGCAGCTTCATCCAGTGCTACGGAAATTCCGGAAATGAACTGACGGTAAATGTATAACTGCATCAGGTCAGATGCCACATAGATAATGATAGGAGCACCAATTGTGTTATACATCCCCAGCTTCTGAATTACCTGGAAACGGGCAATTTCTGTTACAAAGGTTGGAATCAGCATTCCCAGGAAAAATAAGCCTACGATAATCTTTTTTCCGCGGAAGTTGAAACGTTCAATAATATACGCGGTAATAGTTCCGAATAAGACATTGAACACCAGAGATACTGCCAGGATAATTCCTGTATTCTTAAAACCTGTCAGTAACTGCTTACTTGTTAAAACCTCTTTATAGTTATCAAAAGTAATCCGGTCAAAGGACGGAAGGGCAAGAGGAGAAGTATTTATCATATCGGTTTTTGTTTTCAAAGAAGCAAAAAACGTAAGTACAATCGGAGCTAAAACTATCGCAACCATTGCAATACAGATAATCTGTTTCATTATCTGACTTAATGTACGCTTTACCATTACTTATTCCTCCTGTCTTTTAAGATTAAACCATGAATAATATAATTCTGTACTACATAGATAATCACAATCATTACCATAATTGCTATTGCCATAGTAGACGCCAAACCAAAGTTAGAGAAGGTGAAGGCGGTTTTGATGGTATATAATGTGAAGGTAGAGGACGCATAGCCCGGACCACCCGCAGTCATAACAAACGGAATATCGAATACCTGAAGCGCACCACGAATGTTATCAAACAATACATAGTCTACCATCAGCATAATCGCCGGAACCTGAATATATCTAAACATCTGTAAAGAATTTGCACCATCTACCTTGGCAGCCTCCATAATATCCTGTGGTACCGACTGCAGGGCAGCGATAAACAGGATAATGTGGTAGCCACTGTATTTCCATAAGGAGACGAAAGCAAGCACAAAGTTAACTACTGCTTCATCGGACAGCCAGCTGCGAATCCAGCCCTCTAAACCAACACTTGTTAAAATTGCATCAAATGCACCGTTGATTGGGGAGAAAAAGTAGGAAAACGCATATGCAATAGCTACACCGTTAATGATGTATGGCATAAAAACCATGGTCTTATAAAACTTTGCCGCTTTCAGCTTACTTGTTAAAATAACTGCAATTGCTAATTCAACAACAATCATAAAGAGATGCGCTACAAAGTAAACCGCGTTGTTTTTCAATGACATCCATAAATCTTTATTTTTAAACATTGCTATGTAGTTGTCAAAGCCAATAAAATCCTTATCCGGAGAATAACCGTCCCAGTTAGTAAAACTCATACGGAACAAGTCCATGGCCGGAACTACTACAAAGGCAATCAGGAGTGCCATCGGAACAAGTAACGACAGCACGATAAAAAGCTTTCTCTGCTTATTTAACTTTGTCATAGTGACCTCCTATTGCGGGCTTATTTAATACCCAGCTTCTCTCTTGCAGCCTTCCACTTTGCATTCAGTTCTTCAAAGGTTGCATTTAAATCAAAGCCCTTTGTAATCATCTGTGCGCCTAATTTCTTATAGTCAAATGTAACATCATTCTGAATTGCAATGAAATCATCGCCACCGCCATCGTACATTACCAATACCTTGTCCGGGCAAAGTTCATCTGCTTCCTTAAGGACCTCATGCTTTTCCTTCGGGAAGGTAGTCATGGAAGATGCAGAGGAAATGTAGTTAATGAAATCCGGGTAGCATTCTGCACCAAAGAAGAACTCTACAAATGCAGTTGCTGCTTCCGGCTTCTTGGAGTGTGTAGTTACACCCATGAAGGAGTCACCCTGTACAATTAC
>JAFXEW010000084.1 GCA_017513625.1 Lachnospiraceae bacterium
TAGGACTCCAGCTTGTGGTCTGTAATAATTTATCTGTTATTTCATTGGTACTGATCGGCGCATGTTTCCATACGATTTTCATAACTTCAAATTCAGCTTCAGAAATCTGTGGTAAATCGTTCATTTTAAATCCCTCCTTAAATCTTACGGCTGTAATAAATATATTATAGACGTTATTTATGTGGTTGTCAATTTCAGAAAAAACATATTGACTTGAAATCTTACTTGTGTAATAATTGAAATATTACAAGAGTAAGATTTAGAGATGGCAACAAAAAGAAAAGAACCAGAATCACAACGGATTAGCTGGTTCCTTTACTCGTTTGAATTACCTCTTTTATGTATGAGTGCTAAGAGGTATTCAATTGCTGGAAGAATCTCGGCTGCCTCTTGCTCATCACATTCCTGTAGCATCAATAACAGTTTTTGTTTTTTCAACCCATCCGTAGCAGTGTCAGGGTGGAAAATACGGTCTGCAGGAATGTGTAAATAAGCGATGATCTGGCACAATACTTCGAACTTGGGATTCCCACGGTCGTTTTCAATATTCAGTATTGTACGTTCATCACAACCTATTTGTTCAGCTAATGCTGCTTGAGATAGATGGGCTTCTTCTCTGGCAGCCCGAACTACCTTCGCAAGATTTTTTACATAGTCATGCATTACAATTCACCTCAGTGCTAGTTTACACTACAGGGTAAATATTATGAATTACAATAGAGTACAGGTATAAGATGAAACGAACTACACCATAAAAGGAGAAATCACATGGAAGCAAGGAAACAGCACAGAATACGATGTTTGTTGAAGTTACTGAAATTTGCTCATGGATAAAAACGCATTGATAGGTGTATCGCAATTCACGGAACGATAGAATTGCGATACACCTATTTTATATTTCAAGAGAAAACAAAGAAGGAGGCTCATGATGAAAGAGATGGAAGCAAAGACAGAAAACAGATATGAGTACAGAAAACCACAGGAAAAGAGGAAACAGATGATAGCACCGGATTTATTTGAATTTGCATATGTACCGGATTGGTACGGACATTTAGCGGAACTGGAGAGATTGGCATTGCCGGAATCATGGAAGTTCCGAAAGCCGAGCCGGGAAACAAAGAATGCAGACACCCCCATTTTAGAACGTTACATACATACAATTTTTCGCAAGCAGGTTATTGACTTTAATTCAGAAAGTGATCCAAGAAAGGCAGACAGTATTTTTCATTTGGAAAACGAATGCGTCTGCTTCCATACTGGATTATACACACCTCAGTACAAGGGGATTTATGGTTATTTTGAAAGAAACAATTTTTCGGATTCTTTAAGAGATTGGTATTTTAGAGGTTTTTGTGATGAACTGTCTCCAAAGTTAAGATACATCGAGCCATTACCACAAAAGCCCGTCTATCATATGGCGCAGAGTGGCATTAACTTTAATCCAGAGTGGCCTATAAGAGTAAACGTAAATCACATATTGGGAGATGAAGAGAACCTGGAGCGTATTCCGGCTAAAATTCGGAAGGTGAAGAATCTGCCGCTATTGTTTGAAACAGCAGTAGAACTTGGAAGAAGGAAGTCGGTAATTGAACCGGGGCTTGTAGTCCCACAGGGATATCAGGGGAGAGTGCAGTATCTTCTTCCGGTTTATCTGACGAATATGCAGAAACCTGACCTTGCCATGACACTGACGGTTATGGATGGGTACTATTGGGGTAATACCTGTCTGACGTTGGAGATGGCATATTTGAATGCGAGAGTAGTTGCAAGGCCAATGGCTCCGTGGCTTACGGAACTCGTAAAATAGGAAAACAGTACATAGAAACATGGATTGAATGGAACACCCGACAAGATGCAATAGCTGAATTGCGCCTTGTCGGGTGTTTTTCGCTTAAAGGATGATGGACAGGCTTCCTCTCTGCTACTGAAAAAATCTCAAAAAGTTTTTTAAATAGGAAATGAACCTTCCTATTTAACTCTTATGATGATGCCACAAAGCAGAGGAAAGGAGGTGGGCAAGTGTTGAAAGCGAATGAACGTAGGCAGAAGATATTGGAAATTCTGTGTGTGCGCCGTCAGGAAACGATGGAAAATCTGGCACAGGAATTCAATGTTACAACTCGTACAATTCGGAATGATATTGAAGAATTGACACTTGCTCACCCGATTGAAACCGTGCGTGGCAGATATGGTGGAGGCGTCAGGGTTGCTGATGGCTATTATCTTGGACGTAAGTATTTAAAACCAGATCAGCAGGAACTGTTGAAGCGGCTTTCAGAAAATTTAACAGGCGAAGACCTCGCTACGATGAACAGCATCCTTTCCGAATTTGCTTTGACAAAAAGGGCAGAGAAATAAGTCCTGTCTGAAAGATGGAGGTGAAAGGATTTGGAAAGGGTGTTTATCTGCAGTCCGTTCCGGGGAGCGGAAGAGAAGAATGTGGAGCTTGCCAGAAAATATGCCAGATTTGCCTTTGAAAAAGGCTGTCTTCCGGTAGTGCCTCATTTGTATTTTCCACAGTTCCTAAAGGAAAGTGATGTTCAGGAACGGATGGCAGGGATTCAGTTTGGACTTTCATTGTTGAAAGAGTGCCGGGAAGTATGGGTGTTTGGAGAAATGATGAGTGAAGGCATGTGTATGGAGATTGCGGAAGCTGACCATGCAGGAATTCCCATCCGGTATTTCACAAAGCAAAACGGAGAATTTGTGGAAAGGAGCAGTTTATGAGCGAGGAATTGTTGAAAATTGCAGATGGTCTTTTGGCGGTTTCGGAAGGAGTCCGTGCCCTCGCAGGAAAGGCACATTCATGTAATTGTAGTAAAAATCAGGAAGAAGGACGAGGGCAGAAGGATGAAGAAAGCGGAAATGAGAAGAGTCAGGAGAAACAAGAGGGTGCCGTTACCATTGAACAGGTCCGTGCGGTCATGGCATCCAAATCGCAGGATGGAAAAACGCAGCAGGTCAAAGCGCTGATTCAAAAGTATGGAGTAGATAAGTTATCCGGGGTACAGCCGGAGAAATATGCAGATTTGCTTCGTGATGCAAAGGCTCTTTAATGGGACAGCATGCGATATTATCCGCATCTGCCTCCAAACGATGGATGAACTGTACCCCATCTGCATTGTTGGAGAAGCAGTTTGCGGACGAGGAAAGTATCTACGCAGCGGAGGGAACTGCTGCCCATGCTCTTGCAGAGCATAAGCTGAAACGGTTTCTTAAGAAGCGTTCCAAACGTCCGGTATCTGATTATGACTGTGATGAGATGGAAGAATGCACAGATGATTATGTGTCCTTTGCGATGGAGCAGATTGAAAAGGCGAAACAGTCATGCAGTGATCCGGTAGTGATGATTGAACAGAGACTGGACTTTTCCAGATGGGTGTCGGAAGGATTCGGTACCGGAGATTTGGTCATCGTAGCTGATGATACTTTATACATTGTGGATTTGAAGTACGGAAAGGGTATTGCTGTATCTGCAGAATGGAATCCACAGATGCTTATATATTCTTTGGGAGCATTGGAATTGTTCGATTCCCTTTATGACATTGAAAAGGTCAACATGACCATCCACCAGCCGAGACTGGAAAATGTCAGCACCTTTGAAATTACGGTTCATGACCTCATGGAATGGGCAGAGCAGGAGTTGATGCCGAAGGCAGAGATGGCAGCCAAAGGCGAAGGAGAGTTTGCAGTTGGAGATTGGTGTCGTTTCTGTAAAGCGAAAAATACCTGCCGTGCCAGAGCAGAAGAATATTTGCGATTGGCACAAATGGAGTTCAAACCACCGGAACTTTTGTCAGAGGAAGAAATCGCAGAGGTTTTGAAGGTGGCGGATGAACTTGCCAAGTGGTCTGCAGATGTTTATGCCTATGCACAGGATGAAGCGATTACACACGGAAGGGTATGGAACGGATTCAAACTGGTAGAAGGCAGAAGTAACCGTAAATATGTCAATGAAGAGGAAGTGGCTGATGCTGCAAAAGCAGCCGGATATGAGGACATTTACAAGAAGTCTCTGATTGGTATCACAGAAATGGAGAAGCTGATGGGCAAAAAAGATTTTCAGAAGATACTGGGCAGTCTGGTGTATAAGCCGCAGGGCAAAATTACCTTGGTGCCGGAATCCGATAAGAGACCACCAATTCAAACAGAAACCGCTGAGGCGGATTTTAAGGAGGATGAATAAATGAGCAAGAATGAAACACCGACCAAAGTAATCGTACCGTGCAGATTTTCCTATCTGCATTGTTGGGAGCCGGAGGCAATCAATGGCGGCGAGCCGAAGTACAGCGTGTCTGCCATTATTCCGAAGTCTGATAAGGAAACCATTAAGAAGATTCAGGCAGCGGTGGAAGCTGCAAAGCAGGAGTCTTTGTCAAAGTGGGGTGGCAAGATTCCACCGAATCTGAAGCTTCCTTTGCGTGATGGTGACATTGACCGACCGGAGGATGAGGCATACAAAGGCTGTTATTTCTTTAATGCCAACAGCAGACAGGCACCACAGGTGGTTGATAAGCAGGTACAGCCAATCCTGGATCAGACAGAAGTGTATTCCGGCTGTTACGGAAGAATCAGTGTAAACTTCTATGGTTACAACAGCAATGGCAACCGTGGTGTGGCAGCAGGACTTGGAAACATCCAGAAGTTGAAAGACGGAGAGGCACTCAGCAGCCGTACCAATGCAGAGGATGATTTTGAAGCAGTAGAGGATGAAGATTTCCTCGGCTAATGATAAGGGCGGTGTATGCCGCCCGTACATAGAGGAGTTGTTTTGATGAAAGAGACATGGACAGATATTCCCGGACTGGAAGGGAAATACAAGATCAGTAATATGGGGAGATACAAAAGGCTGTCCCGGTATATTCAGGGGAGAAGACTGCCGGAGGAGATTCTTCCTTTGAACCAGAGTCAGGTAAGGGAAGTTAAAGAAAGGCTTGGAAAAAAGGAACATGTATATGATATTGCTGACAGCATGGGGATTTCCAGAAAGACCGTCAGCAAGATTAAATCGGGAAGGAGCTACGCATGGGCGAAGTAGGATATAAAACACTGGCAATTGACATAGAGACCTTTTCCGATGTGGACTTAATCAAATGCGGGGTATATGCCTATGCGGACAGCCCTGCATTTGAAATCCTGCTGTTTGCATACAGCTTTGATGATGAAGAAACAAAGATTATTGATTTGGCACAGGGCGAACAACTGACGGAAGAAATAAAAAATGCCCTGTCTGATGTGGGAATCATTAAGACAGCGTTCAATGCTAATTTTGAGCGTACCTGTCTTTCAAAATATATGGGAGTCCGTTTATCTCCCGAATCGTGGGTTTGTACTGCAGTACAGTCGGCTATGCTTGCCCTTCCGCTTTCTTTGGAGGGTGTTGGGGCGGTTCTGGGGCTTTCTGAGCAAAAGCTGAAGGAAGGTAAGGACTTAATCCGCTATTTTTGTGTGCCTTGCAAACCGACCAAAACAAATGGTGGCAGGAGCAGGAACCTTCCATGCCATGCACCGGAAAAATGGGAACAGCTCAAGACGTACTGCATCCGTGACGTGGATGTGGAAAAAGGTATCCGGCAGAAACTGCATAAGTTTCCGATACCGGAATCTGAGATGGCATTTTATCGTTTGGATCAGGAAATTAACGACAGGGGAGTTTTAGTTGACAGGGAATTGGTAGAACAGTCGATTACCTGTGACCTGTTACATAAAGACATTGTGACGAACCGTGCCTATGAGGTAACGGGGCTTGAAAATCCAAATTCCGTATCGCAGTTGAAAGGATGGCTTTCAGAACGTGGAGTGGAAATCGACAGCCTATCCAAAGGAGCGGTTGCGGAGCTGATTGAGGATGCGGATGGGGAAGTGCTGGAGGCTTTAAAACTCCGGCTTCTCATGGCGAAAACATCGGTAAAGAAGTATGAAGCGATTGAACGGTCAGTGTGTTCGGACGGAAGGGTACATGGATTGCTGCAGTTTTATGGAGCAAATCGTACCGGCCGGTGGGCAGGAAGACTGGTGCAGGTACAGAACCTTCCTCAGAATCATATCAGTGACTTGGAACTAGCACGTAGTCTTGTCAGAAGAGGGCGGTTCGAGGAATTGGAATTATTCTACGAATCCACACCAAATGTACTGTCTGAATTAATCCGTACTGCATTTATTCCAAAAGAGGGATGCAGGTTTATTGTTGCAGACTTTTCTGCTATTGAAGCAAGAGTGCTGGCATGGTTATCCGGGGAACAGTGGAGACTGGATGTATTTGCTACACACGGAAAAATATATGAGGCTTCGGCATCTGCCATGTTTGGTGTTCCAATAGAGGAAATTACAAAAGGATCTCCACTGCGACAAAAGGGAAAGATTGCGGAACTGGCTCTCGGATACGGAGGAGCAGTAGGGGCATTGACTTCAATGGGAGCCTTGGCAATGGGGCTTAGTGAAGAGGAACTGCCGGGACTGGTATCTACATGGAGAAATGCAAATCCGCATATTACACAGTTTTGGTGGGATGTAGATGAAGCAGCCGTGAGGGCAGTCCGTGAAAGGAAAGAAACACAGGTCGGACTGATTCGTTTTCAGTATGCTTCCGGTATTTTGTTTGCCATGCTCCCGTCCGGAAGGAAACTTGCCTATGTGAAACCGAGAATGGGTGTCAACAAATATGGCAGGGATGGATTGACTTATGAAGGTGTGGGAGAAAACAAGAAATGGGAAAGGATGGATACTTACGGGCCAAAGCTAGTGGAGAATATCGTGCAGGGTACCAGCAGAGATATTCTGGCAGAAGCCATGATGAGATTGAAGAAAGCGGGATTCTCCATTGTATTTCATGTACATGATGAAGCGGTGCTGGAAGTGCCGGAAGGAGAATCATCCGTGGAAGAGGTATGCAGGATTATGGCAGAGCAGCCTTCCTGGGTACACGGGCTTCCGCTTCGTGCTGATGGCTACGAGTGCCAATTTTATAAAAAGGATTAGGAGGGATTGCAGGATGAAACTGTATATTTCAACAGGAAATTCCCGAATGGAAAAGAAGTGGAATGGACAGGAGATGGAGTTTAGTGTGTTTTTGGAGCGTCTCTCTCATACTGTCCGTACCAGTGAAACGATGGAACAGTATCGGAAACTGAGCAAGGCAAAGCAGGATTCCATCAAGGATGTGGGTGGTTTTGTGCTTGGAAAGCTGAAGGGCGGTAGAAGAAAGAAAGCAAATGTATTATTCCGTTCTGGTCTGACATTGGATATGGACTATGCCACAGAGGATATTGCAGAGCAGATAGAGCTGTTTTTTGATTTTAGATGCCTAATCTACTCTACCCATAAACACACACCGGAGAAACCAAGGCTCCGTCTGATTATTCCGTTATCAAGGACCGTATCGCCGGATGAATATGCAGCAGTAGCAAGAAAAGTGGCAGAGGATATTGGTATGGAGTTGTTTGATGATACAACCTACGAACCAAGCCGCCTCATGTATTGGCCTTCCACCTCTGCAGATGGAGAATTCTTTTTCCGTGATATTCCGGGAACATTTTTGAATCCGGATTCTGTGTTGGAACGATATGCAGATTGGAGGGATTCTTCTTCATGGCCTGTCAGCAGCAGACAAAAGGCAGTTGTCAGCAGGGAGATGAAGAAACAGGCTGATCCGTTGTCGAAGGAAGGAATCGTAGGTGCATTCTGCCGGACTTATTCGATAGAAGAGGCAATCCGTATATTTCTGCCGGATGTATATCAGGAAAGCATGATGCCGGAGCGATTTGATTATATTCCGGCAGATTCACAGGCAGGTGTGGTGATTTATGAAGGGAAGTTTGCGTATTCCCACCATGCCACTGATCCGGCTTGTGGGAAGCTGCTGAATGCGTTTGACATTGTCCGCATCCATAAGTTTGGGGAGCAGGATGATAAGGCTGAAGAAGGAACGGATGCAGGAAAGCTGCCATCCTTTAAGGCTATGAGTGACTTTGCGGTGTCGGATGAACAGGTAAAGAGGACACTGGCAAAGGAAAGGGAGAAGGCAGCAAGTGAGGAATTCGATACTGATACCGGGGAATGGCAGACCATGCTGGACTTGGATCGTCAGGGAAAAGTAAAAGACACACTTTCCAATATTGCAACGATTATTCGATTCGATGAGAACCTACA
>JAFXEW010000085.1 GCA_017513625.1 Lachnospiraceae bacterium
AAGTTTTGGACGACTGGCACTTGGAGGTTTTTTATTATTATAAAACAAAAAATGCCGGAGTATATGATTTTTCAATCATACACCCCAACATTTATTTTAGAACCAGTAATAAATGTATGCGTTTACTGTTGTATTTCTAGATTTAAAATATGTATGAATACATGGATTCCAGACGAAAGTTTACTGAAAATACAAAGAAAAGGATGCAGTTTACAATAAATTAGGGGTGTGATACAATTATAGAAAATCCTAAAGTTACACATGCCGTAGATTTGAGGCTAAAGAGAACGTGTAGGTTGAAAAGGAGCGACAACAAATGAAGAAAATGCTGATGTACCTTTTAATTTCCTTAATGGGAGCAGGCCTGATGTGGACTTGCAACGTGACTCCGGTTCAGGCAGAAGAAAGTATGGTATACGTTAATTCTTCCTTGCCCACGAAAGAGGAATGGGCAACATGGGAAGCAGACGGAACCTTACAGCAGCGCATTGATTTTATGAATTCGGTTCAAGAAGGACAAACAGCGGAGGGATTGATTGGAAAGTGGAATCAACAGTCTGTTTATTCTTTGCATGCACCGGAATTTTGGCACGGTGGAATGCCTACGGAAGGCAATGTAAAAGCACTGGTGTTCATGGTTGAGTTTGCCGATATGAAGAACACGGATTCCAATGTCACGCCTGAATATATGCAGGAGTTATTTTTTGGTGAGCAGAATGCAGAGGCGTCTATGTATCCTTATGAGAGCCTCAAAGCTTACTATCAGCGTTCTTCCTATGATAAATTAAATATCAGCGGAGATGTATACGGATGGTATACGCTGTCCGGAAACAGAAGTGACTATGAGGATGACTGGGAAGGGCGTGAGCGGCTCATAAGAGAGTTATTGGATGCCCATGATGAGCAGATTGATTTCTCTGATTATGATATGGATAAGGACGGCAATTTAGATGCAATCTACATTTATTATGCAGGAGGAAATACCGGTTGGGGAACACAGTGGTGGAGTTACATGAGCAACACAGCCACGGAGATCAGTTATGATGAAACGGCTGTCTGTAAATATGTTTTTTTAGGTGACCCTGACAGTGTTACGGCTATCCATGAGACAGGACATTTACTGGGACTGCCGGATTATTATAATGCTTCCGGACTTACTTCTGTAAATGAGAAGGGCGGAATAGGAATTTCTGATATGATGGACCATAATGTAGGGGACCATAATATTTTTTCCAAAATGCTCTTGGGCTGGGTAGAGCCTCAGATTGTAACAGAAACAGAGGAGATTAATTTAGAGTTATTATCCTCCGATAAAGCTAAGGCAGTGATTATTGCCAAGGAGGATATCAGCAGTATTTTTGATGAATACTTTATTCTGGAACTGTATGACAATAGCGGAAATAACGTACATTTGCCCTATAGGTCGGTGCAGAGTCCGCAGACAGATACTCCCTTGATAAAGATTTATCATGTGGATGCTACCTTAAATGAGGCCGGAAATGATTTTGCGTATAATAATGTTGATACGGAACATAAATTGATTAAGCTGCTGGAGTCTGACGGAAAGGAAATGAGTGGCTTAACCGATTGTGAGGTTGTAAGCAGTAAGTTTTATGATGAAGGAATGAGTCTGGGCCCTGATACTATGCCATCCTCTGAGTGGTACAATGGCGTGTATAGCGGAGTTGAGATAAAAGTAAAAGACATTAAGGACAGTAATGCCTCGGTTCAGATTACCACGGGAGTGGAGGATACTCAGGGACCTGATGTACAGGAGGAGCCATTCCAGGCAGTGGGTAGCGTATTTAATGTTGTTCCCATAGAAGCTAATGCGGTCCGTATTCTTTTTGACTGCTATATATATCGGGATGCAGACTTTGATAATATTTCAATGGTAAATAATACTACCGGAGAAAATGTAGGAATTCAATATGATATTTTGAATCCCAGGGGCAACTATCCTGAAACTATCAATCGCTATAACATTATTGAAATGATAATTACTGACGATTTGACATACGGAACGGATTACACGGTTACAATTCCCGCGAATGCAGTGAAAGATGCCGCGAAGAACGGCAACAAAGAAATAAAGATTACACTGAAAACAGCACCGCAGCATAAGAACTATACAATAACAGAAGAACTGGAACTTGATATATTGCCGGCAAATGCTCCTGAAGGAGTGGAAACAGTTCCCGGATATAGTAAAGAAGTGTACTATATGGACAATGGAAACATTGTGATTGTGTATATTCTTACGAATTCCCATGGCGGAGTTATGGTACTTGGTCCAGATAAGACGCTTATCAGTAATACCTATTCGGATGCAGAACTTTTGGGCGGAAGTTTCCATCCTTTGGGTGAAGAGCATTATCTGCTCCGGGGATCATACGGATATATGATTTTACATCAGGACGGTACTGTTGTTAAGCAGGGGGCATATAAGGAAAGTGGATATGCTGATGCGAACAGTTTATCTAATAGCATAGTAATAAGAGAAAATTGTATTGACATCAGAGTGAGTTCGTCTGAATGTGTGACATCACAATTGGGTTACTTTGTATGCAGAGTAAGCGAAGGGGTGGAAGTGACTTATTTGTATCCTGACATTTATGGTTCAGAACTGGCAGATTATAATGAAACATATACATATAGGTGTAACCTGACACCGGACCAGTATATTGAATTCGCAAAAGTGAATCAGCAGAAAGATACACAGATATATCATCATACCCGATTAATAGAAAATGGCACAGATATACGCGCATACAGCAATCTGTATCATATGTCATCTGCTTGGGGATGGACAAATGTTTGGGACAGTCATGGTTTGCTGGAAATATGCGATGATAGCAATAGAAGGCGTATGGATTGCAATATCGGTTACGGATACAGTATCTACGGTGACGCAGATATTAAGAGCGTAGGAGATGGATATGTTGTTTTAAGCACGGTAATGAGTATGCAGTCTTCACCTACACTTACCGGAAGTACAAACGGATATTGGTTCCATTGGGAGGGAATGCAGGTTACAAGGTTGGACGAACAATTCAATGTTTTGTGGACCACTTATGTTCCCAATGATGAAGCAAATAATAATGCCGGAAATCCTTTTAAAATAGGTGATACCATTTATTTGAGTCAAGGAGACAAACTGCTTGCGATTAATGATGTGGTAAGCAGTCCCTGGGTGTCTGCTGATAAGACTTTTTCCATTGCAAATTCGGTAGGTACGGTGAACGAGAGAAAGCAGATGATAGTAATTGCACCCGGAACCACAGTGCAGAATATTGCGGATAAGGTGCAGGGAAACTACGGAAGTATCACTTTCTATGATCCTGACTATAAAAAAGTGACTGACTGGTCGGAAGTAATACATAACGGAATCATGTGTATCACATCGGTTGACGGATTCTATAAATATTATTACCAGATTACGGATGTTGCAGAGATTACGTTTAGTACGGATTATGTGGAAGTAGATTGTTATTGTTCAGAAGATATTGCCTACAACCATACATCTGCCCATATGATTGCCGCTTCTGAGGATAAGAATTTTCTGTATGTGGAGAGTACCAACGGCGGAATTGCAGATGGTCATATATTTACAGATTCAGATCGGATAATGCACATATCAACCAGTGAATTCGGAGAAGCAGCACTCACCGTGAAAAATGTGTTTGGGGATGCAGAGGCAGAATGCATTGTTAAAGTAGGCGGCGTGGTTATGGTTAAGCAACCGGTAAGTCAAGCCGTGGAATTAGGAAAGACTGCTGTATTTACAGTAGAAGCTGAGGGAAGCGGACTCCGTTATCAGTGGCAGTTTAAGAAATCGGATAGTGATGAATGGAAGAATTCCGGTATGGCAGGCTCCAATACCAATTCTATTTCTGTGGTGGGAACTGAGGCTCGAAACGGATATCAGTATCGTTGTGTGATTACAGGTGAAAAAGGTACACAAATAGTCAGTGAACCGGCAGAGCTTACAATCGTTACTGAAAGTATCAGCGGAAGCCTGGGAGATAATGGAGGAATCGCTTGGGAATATGATTCTACTGAGGCTACCCTGACCCTGTCCGGAGAAGACGGAGGAATCGGAGAACTGAACCAGTCCTTTGCAGAGGCAGAGAAAGTTTGCATTCTGGACAGCAAGATTACCGGAAGCATGGCGAGAATGTTTGCTGATATGGAGCAGTTGAAGTATGTGGAATTCCGCGATGTAGATACTTCAGAAGTAACAGACATGCATGAAATGTTTGCTGGCTGTAGTGCATTGGAAGAAGTTTCGCTTGGTAATCTGGATACTGCCAATGTAACCACTATGAGCCGTATGTTTGCAAGCTGCGGTAAGCTGAATGCAATAGATATAAGCGGTTTTGAACTTTCATCCATGGAAGATATGGATTGGATGTTTGCAGGCTGTACGGGACTTGCCAATCTGGATTTGAGTAGCCTGGACATTAGCGATGTAACGTATGTGGAGAACATGCTTAAGTATTGTCAGGGGCTGAATGTATTAAAGACTCCCAAGGCAATGTCAGAATCCCAGAGCTTACGTCTGCCCGGAGTATTTTATGACGACGGAGGTCTGAAATATGCAACATTTACGGCGGATGCATGTGAAAAGAGCCTTTTAAGACCTGTAGAGCTTTTGGATGTAGGTTTAATAGGAGAGAACTACGGATTTTTCTGGGACTATAGAAGAGACAGCAAAGAACTGTATCTGTCCGGAGAAGATACCAAAATCGATAACATGGCAGAGGCATTTCCTGAGGCAGAGCGAATCTATATCATGGACAGCAAAATCACCGAAAGCATGGCGCGGATGTTTGCAGATATGAAACAGCTGAAATGTGTGGAATTCCTGAATGTGGACACATCCGGAGTGACAGACATGCAGGATATGTTTGCAGGCTGTAGTGAGCTGGAGTCCGTTTCACTTGGAGGCTTGGATACCGCTAAGGTAACCACTATGTGCCGTATGTTTACAAGCTGCGGTACGCTGAATGCAATAGATATCAGCGGTTTTGACCTTTCCTCCATGGAAGATATGGATTGGATGTTTGCAGGTTGTACGGGACTTACAAATCTGGATTTAAGCAGCCTGGATATTAGCAATGTAACCCATGTGGAAAACATGCTTAAGTATTGCCAGGGGCTGAAGGTATTAAAGACGCCCAAGGCTATGTCAGAATCCCAGTGCTTACGCCTGCCCGGTGTATTTTATGACGATGGAGGCCTGAAATATGCTACATGTACGGCGGATGCGTGTGAAAAGAGCTTTTTAAGGCCGGTAGAACTTCTGGATGTGGGATTAACAGGAGAGCATTACGGATTTTTCTGGGACTATAGAAGAGACAGCAAAGAGCTGTACCTGTCCGGAGAAGATACCCAAATTGAGAACATGGCAGAGGCTTTTCCTCAGGCAGAGCGCATCTATATCATGGACAGTAAGATTACTGAAAGCATGGCAAGAATGTTTGCAGATATGAAGCAGCTGAAATATGTGGAATTCCTGAATGTGGATACATCCGGAGTGACGGACATGCATGAAATGTTTGCAGGCTGTAGGGAATTGGAAGAAGTATCGCTTGGCGGTCTGGATACATCCAATGTAACTACTACGAGGTATATGTTTGCAAGTTGCCAGAAACTGACATCATTGAATTTAGAGAGTTTCAACACACCTAAGCTGGAAGATATGGAAGGTATGTTCATGGTATGTCAGGCACTGAAACAGCTGGATATGCGTAACTTTGATACTCGAAATGTGGTATATATGGACAATGTGTTACAGCATTGTTATGAGTTAGAGGAATTGATGACGCCTAAGGCTATGAGTGCAGGCCAAAGTATTGCATTGGCTACATCATTAAAGGATTTTAGCGGCAGAGAAGTGACTGAATTGACATCGGAAGTTTGCGGAACTATTTTGAAGAAAAATGTGGTATTGCCCATTACCATTATTCAACAGCCCGTTAGCTTAAGTGTAAATGAAGGCACAGATGCAATTTTTAGTATTGTTGCAAACGGTGAGGAGTTAAAATACCAGTGGCAGTTTAGAAAGTCAGCAGAGGCGAACTGGGCGAATTCAGGCATGGCAGGCTCTAATACAGCCGGTATTACTGTGGTGGCAACCAAAGCCAGAAACGGCTATCAGTACCGCTGTGTAGTTACCGACGGAAGAGGTAACCAAGTGATTAGTGACGGCGCGACCCTGAGTGTTCAGACAGTAGGTGTAGCCATTACCGTCCAGTCTGAGAGTAAGACTGTAGCAGTAGGTGAAAATGCCGCCTTTACGATAACAGCAAGCGGAAGCGGACTGAAATACCAGTGGCAGTTTAGAAAATCATCTGAAGAAGCATGGGTTAACTCCGGTATGGCCGGCACAAATACCAACAGTATCACTGTAGTAGCAACCAAGGCCCGTGACGGCTATCAGTACCGCTGCGTAGTAACTGATGCAAACGGTAATAAGGTGACCAGTAACGGAGCTACCCTGAGTATTCGGACGGCCAGTGTAACCATTACCGGTCAACCTGAGAGTAAGACTGTAACAGTAGGTGAAAATGCTACCTTTACGGTAACAGTAAGCGGAAGCAACCTGAGATATCAGTGGCAGTTAAAGAAACCGGGAATAGACGGCTGGGTGGATTCCGGCATGACAGGAGCAACCACAAGCAGTATCACCGTGCAGGGAACGAAGGCCCGTGACGGCTACCAGTACCGTTGCGTAGTAACCGATGCAAGTGGTAACAAGGTAACCAGTAACGGAGCTACCCTAAGTGTTCAGACAGCCGGTGTAACCATTACCGGTC
>JAFXEW010000086.1 GCA_017513625.1 Lachnospiraceae bacterium
TCCAATCCTCCTTGTTTTCTGAAAGAAAATCCGAGCCTACTGGCGAGGAGAGGATTTTCCTCCTTGTTTTCTGAAAGAAAATCCGAGCCTACTGGCGAGGAGAGGATTTTCCTCCTTGTTTTCTGAAAGAAAATCCGAGCCTACTGGCGAGGAGAGGATTTTCCTCCTTGTTTATCTTATGTGGCTGATTCACCGGAATCACACCGGCACTTCCAATACAAATACTGTATTTTATAAGTTATAGTAGCATTATAAAATAAACACAAGGACCACACAATGCTAAAAAAAGCACTTTGGTATACCGTATCGTGCAGATCTGTCAAGCATAAGGATGCTGTTTCACATATCCTTATGTATCTACGGTAAAGCCCACCTCATAGCCACGGGGCACCCATGTACCTGCCGGAAACTGAAATCCGTGAAGCGTACCGGAAGTGTGTAAATCACAATCAATGTCCCAGACATCATAGCTCAGCCCACATTCCGTCAGTAAATGAATGACCGTCTCCCTGGTCATTCCGTGTGCAACCGCCGGTGTCCGGACCATGTCTTCTTTTTCGTTATCTTTTACTACATAAACGTTTTCATTATCCCTAAATGCTACCGTATTAATTTCATACATTTGGGAACTGATATAGTGAATTTGATAAGTAAAAGGAAGTCCTAATTCCTCAAATCCTTTTAAAACATCCGCAAAATCCGTACCTACGGAGTTTTGCACGATACTATATCCCTGTGCTACCAGTAATTTATGCTGCCTTTCGGCCTCTTCCGCAAGCTCTTGATTTCTCTGACGCTCCGCCTTTAGAAGTTCAAGATGCTCAAGCAAGCTTTCTGTATTATTCTTCTCTATACCGTCTATGGATTTAATCACGCCTGAATGCAGGTAATATTCTATGTTAATACTTTCTGCCTGCTCTTTTATCAGACCCACGTAATTCGTAATCCATTCCGATTCATAAGAACCGTACTCCTTGCCGTCTGCCCCCACATAATCAATATAACAGGCATAATGACCGGAAGCAGAGCTTCGGGCTTTATAACCGTAACGATGACCTGAGGTCTTTAATTCCGTGGAAGCAATGGCCACGCTCACTGTATCCTTTTCCACCAAATCACAGAATATGGCATTTTTGTAAGACCATTTGGATGGCATTTCTCCGGCGATCTCTACGCCGTAGTATCTTTCCGAAACCGGAAATAGACTGCTAACAGCTACAATGATTACAGCTATCATCCCGATGATACCCATGAATTTACAAAGGCTAAACCGGGGTAAATCTTTTTTTATCCCTATTCCGATAAACAGGGCAAGCCCAAACCAGAAGAATGCCAAAAACAAAGAATCATTAAACCATGTTGATAACCAGCAAAACAATAAATTATTGGTTTCCCAATATGTATTCTCCAGAAAAACCTGAATTTGTGCTATGATCAGAAAAAGAAAAAACATCAGCAACAGCCACTTCAGCGTCTGAAGCTTTGAGACTTTCGTTTCTTTATTATCCGTATTATCCATGACTTAATCCAACTCCGACATACCTGTATAAAGTTCGTAATACCGTCCCTTCATGGCAAGCAGGTCTTCATGGCTGCCACGCTCAATGATTTCTCCCTTTTCAAGCACCATAGTGGCATCCGCATCACGTACGGTGGACAACCGGTGGGCAATTACCAATGTAGTACGACTCTCCATCAAACGGTCCATACCATGTTCAATATGCTTTTCCGTTCTAGTATCTACGGAACTGGTTGCTTCATCCAAAATCAACAGCGGTGCCTGGGATACTGCCGCTCTGGCAATATTTAAGAGCTGACGCTGCCCCTGACTTAAATTGGCACCGTCCCCTTCTATCATAGTATCATAGCCTTTTTCCAAACGCATGATAAAAGAATGGGCACTGGCTGTTTTAGCCGCCATAATAACTTCTTCATCCGTAGCATCCAATCTTCCATAACGTATGTTATCCTTAACTGTACCCGTAAACAAATGGGTATCCTGCAATACCATGGCAATATTACTTCGCAAGTCTTCCCTGCGGATATCCATGATATTCACACCATCCACGGTGATAGTACCGGAGTCAATATCATAGAACCGATTAATCAGATTGGTAATCGTAGTCTTACCTGCACCGGTAGAACCCACAAAGGCAATCTTCTGACCAGGTTTGGCATACAGGGATATATTTTTCAATATGGTCTTTTCCGGAACATACCCAAAAGTAACGTTCTCCAGGACCACAGCCCCCTTTACCTGAGTAAGCTTTGCAAGTACACTCTCCTGCGCTTTACTGTCCTCACCGCAAGCTTCCAGCTCACGGATGTCAGCTTCCTTGGCATAATACTCCACACCGTTTCTCTGAATAATGTGATAAGGATCTTCTATGTCCGCAGCCTCGGGCGCACTGTCCATTACATCAAAAACACGCTCTGCACCTGCTAACGCGGAGAATATGGTATTCATCTGCATGGACAATTCATTAATAGGTCTGGAAAACTGTCTGGAATATCCTGCAAAAACAGTGAGACCACCGATATCAAATCTGCCAAGGGCACAGAAAATACCGCCCACCATGGCAATCAGTGCATAGCTGACCTGACCGATATTACCCATTACAGGACCCATGATGCCACCGAAAAATTGGGCATTAATCTGCTTATTACGCAGGTCATGATTTAAGTACTCAAATTCTTCTTCCGCAATATCCTCGTGACAGAATACTTTTACTACCTTCTGTCCCGTAACAGTTTCTTCAATATATCCGTTCAAAGTACCGATGGCAGCCTGCTGCGCCTTGTAGAAACGGCGGCTTCTGGTAGTTACCATCTTGCCTGCCCAAAGCATAACCGGCATCATCACTATGGTTAGAATGGTAAGCCATACATTGGTATATAACATCAGGCAAAGTGACCCTATGATGTTAATGGTGCCGGAAATCAACTGGACTACCGTGTTGTTCATCATTTCACCCACAGTATCCACATCATTGGTGAAACGGCTCATAATGTCACCATGATTATTGGTATCATAGAACTTCACGGGCAATTTCTGGAGTTTTTCAAACAAGTCATTTCTCAGCTGCTGTAAAGCCCCTTGCGACACGGTAATCATAATACGTTGTTGCAAATATTGTGTGACTACGCCTACTGCATAAATGCAGGCCATCACTACCAGTCCCCGGAATAATACTTCAGTTCCTTTTCCCTCTGCCAGACCGTTAATAATGGGTCTGAGTACATAAGAACCTGCCAAAGTAGCCACAGTATTTAATACCACGCAAACTGCCACAACGGACAATTTACCCGCATCCCTGCTGATGTATCCCCAGAGTCTTCCTAAAGTTTTCTTCATTTCCTTGGGTTTCCCCGTAGCCATCGCCCCCCTGGGCCCTCTGCCGCCTCCGGGGCCTCTGCCGGGACCCTTCCCTGGACCCATTCCCGGGAAATTCTGCTTTGATTCATATTTTTTACGAAGGCGTTCAGCTCTGATTTCATCCATTATGCAGTCACCTCCTTATCCATCTGTGAGTAATAGATTTCCTGATATGCCTCACAGCCGGCAAGCAGGTCCTCATGTTTGCCGATACCCACAATCCGTCCATCATCCATAACAATGATATTGTTAGCATCCATAACAGATGTTATTCTTTGTGCAATTACTAACTTGGTAGTATCTTTCAACGTAGTGGAAAATGCATTTCGGATCATTGCTTCTGTAGCCGTATCCACTGCACTGGTTGAGTCATCCAGTATCAATATTCTGGGTTTCTTCAGCAATGCTCTTGCAATACAAAGCCGCTGTTTCTGACCTCCGGATACGTTCACACCGCCCTGCCCCAGTTCTGTTTCATAGCCTTCGGTAAAGCCTGTAACAAACTGGTCTGCCTGAGCCTGACACGCAGCCTCCCTGATTTCTTCCTCGGAAGCATTTTCATCTCCCCAGCGTAGATTTTCCATGATAGTACCTGAAAAAAGTACATTCTTTTGCAGTACCATACCCACGCCTTCACGAAGATTTTTCAAGGAATATTCTTTAACATTCAGACCGTCTACAAGCACTTCGCCTTCATCCACGTCATACAATCTGGGAATCATGGACACCAATGTGGTTTTACCGCAACCGGTAGAACCGATGATACCCACGGTCTGTCCGGGCAAAATCTCCACATTCACATCTGAAAGCACCGCTTCTTCACTTTCTTTATAATATCTGAAAGTAACATTTTTAAACTGAATACGACCTTCTGATACTTTCCTGTCCTTACAGGATGCATTTTCATCCGTAATGTCTATCTCCGTATCCAACACCTCACCGATACGCTTTGCGGAAGCCAGGGCCCTGGCACTGGAAAGCAGCACCATAGCAAGCATCATCAGACTCATAAGCACCTGTACTATATATGTAGTAAACGCGGTCAAGTCACCAACGGGCATCTCTCCCGCCATAATCTGCTTACCGCCGAACCACACTACAGCCAGAGTGGTAATATTCATAAAAAGCGCCATTACAGGCATTTGGATAATCAGTATTTTGAACGCGCTCATGGATGCATCCTTCAAATCACCGTTGGACTTGGCAAAACGCTCTTCCTCATAATCTCCACGCACAAAAGACTTTATTACGCGCACATTTGTCAGTGCTTCCTGAATATTGGAATTTAACTTATCCAGCTTATCCTGCATAATATTAAACCTGGGAAATGCATTTAAAATTACCGCACAGATAGCCACGCACAAAAGAGGCATTACAATAAGCAGAATCACCGCCAGTTTTGCATTCATTACAAAAGCCATGATTACGGCACCGATCAACATACCCGGTGCACGCAGCATCATGCGAAGCGTCATCATTATAACATTTTGCATCTGGGTAATATCATTGGTCAGACGGGTTACAAGTGACCCCGTACTGAATGTATCGATATTATTAAAGGAAAATTTCTGCACCTTGGCAAAAACATCGCTTCGCAAATCCGTGGCAAAATTCACTGCAGCCTTAGCTGCAAAATAAGCTCCTCCGATTCCGCCCAGCATCATAATAAATGCAGTCAGTACCATCAGTGCTCCCATGCCTACTATGTATCCCACATCATGATTAGCGGCACCGATATTAATAATATTAGCCATAAATTTCGGCAATATTACTTCACCCACTACTTCTACAATCATAAGCAGGGGGCCTAAAACAAAATACAGCCAATAGGGTTTTATATATTTAATATATCTTCCCATCCTATTCAACCATCCTCTCTGAAATATTGTCTCTCTAAATGCCCTCCTTCCCCCCAAGAAGCACACTTTATAAATTATAGTACTCCTATTTTCAAAATGCAAGAATCTGCTGATAAGAACTTATCTATTCAAATGCTTACTCCGCAAAAGAAATCCTTGTATTTCCCATGGAAGTTTCCACATCAACACTTACGGAAGCATTGTTATCAATTTTATCGCTGTCGGCCATTCCTTCGTAAGTTCTATCCCCAAGTACTATTTGGGACATGGCGCCCGATATTTCGTAATTATATTGCTCCTGCTTTCCGGCCAGCATTAATTCCATATTTCCCATAGAGTTATATACATTAAGTTGCCGCGAAACTTCTGCCAAAGTCTTTATCTGTCCCATACTTAACTGCAATTCCAGCGTGGCAGCCTGAAGCTCCTGCAGTTCAAAATTCCCCATATCAACTTTAATCTGCATGTTATCCGCCCTTAAAATATCACCTGTTATCACTCCGGCACCTAATTGCACCTCTGCCGTATGAAGCTTCGTATCCTCAGGGATATAAATGCATATTACACCATTTGCAATGTCATCCAGACTGCCGCCGGATTTCACTGACACGAGGTTAAACACTTCTCCCTCTATGCCATACTGCATTTTACCATATCCTTCCGCCTGCAGATGGAACTGCCCGTCTGCGGACGGTTCCATCTTTAATACACAGCCTCCTATGTTTAATTTCAGAGAACTGATATCCGCCCCTAAATCCGTATACTCAATTTTCTCTGTATATATAGGGGCTTTATCATCAAAACAGGATTGTTCATCCGTATCATATACTCCGGCCTCTGCCAGCTTATCCAGCGAAATATCCCCCAATTGTTCCTTTATTATTTCATACATGTCAGCGCCGCCGCTTTTCACAGCCCCAAGCAGTTCTTTAACATCCACTTCCCCCAGAAGATTTTTCAGTAACTCAGCAGAATCCTTATTTCCGTCATCTTGATTACCTTTGTCACCGGCAAATATATTTCCTGCAAAAAGCTTATCCGTCCACTCCTCTGTGTCCGTAAAGTTCCCTACCATTTCTCCCAACGGTTTTTCTTCTCCGCCACGCCCGGTCCACCAATTCCATGCAAGCAGCATAACTCCGGCAATAATCACCAGTCCCAATATTCCCTTTATAACTTTCAGCATCTCTTCACTCTTCCTTTCGCTATAAATTTCCAACAAAACATTCTCACATATATCATTTACCTTGTAATGATTTTCTATACTTTAATACTGATTTTCCTATATATTGACTGATTCAGTACTTTTTGAAGATAACACACGTTTTTAAATTTGCTTTTTGCAAGTTCCTGCAAAATATTTATGATTCGTGTGTCATTTTTCGACCAAAAATACCATGGAAATCCACCAAATCCACATAGTTATCCACAATTACACATATGTCAGGTTGTTTTTATTCCTTTGTCAGAACCCTTTTCTCATGATGTCATTCTTTCAAATCCTCAATTCTGTGCCAAAAATCTGCCACACCTTTTCCCACCGCAGACAGACTGACTCTGTGATAATCCGTCCATTCTCTTGGAAAGAGCTTTCTGTATGAAGCCTGCAAAAACCTTTCATCCAGAAGCAGTACCACCCCTTCATCTTCTTCCGTGCGGATAACTCTGCCGGCAGCCTGCAATACTTTATTCATCCCCGGAAAACGGTATGCATAATCAAAGCCCTCATCATATCTGTCTTCAAAATAGAACCTGATAATTTCACGCTCCGGACACACCAAAGGAAGACCCGTACCTACTATTATTGCACCGATCAGACTCTCCTTTTTTAAATCAATACCTTCGCTGAAAATCCCCCCCAGTACACAGAAACCCACTAAACTTGCTGACTCCTCCACCTCTATGGGCGCACGTATCAGTTCCGCCAAATCCAGTCCGGCATTTCCGCGGAATCTGTCCAAAAAGGCTTCTCTTTCTCCTTCTTTCATATATTCCTGCTGTATAATACACTCCGTATCACCGGCGTACAGATCACCGTATATCTCGTAAATCCTGTGCAGCATCTGATAGGAAGGACAAAAAACCATATAGTTCCCCTTCTTTTGCTGCACTGTTTCATAAATATACCGTGCAATATTCCTGTATTCCTCTTCAGACCTGCGTGTATACTTGGTAGTTACGTCGTCTGCAATGAAAAGCCCCCGTTTAGACGGGTCAAAAACAGACTCCGCATACACTTCATAGTCTTTTTCATCTCCGCCCAGTAGCGACTTATAATACTGGATAGGCAGAAATGTAGCCGAAAACAAGATGCTGCTACGTCCTCTTTCCATACATTCCCGAAGATTCGCAGAGGGATCCACACAAAAAAGCTTCACCATAAATCCTCCGTCATCCTCCAGGGCAGAATATTTCACATAATGGGAATCCGTCCTTTCATACATCTGCAAAAAATGGCTGACTACAAAATAAAAATCAAGCAGATGACTACGCATTTCCTTCAACTGTTTCTGATAAAACGGCTCCTCCTGCTCTCCAAGATATTCTTCCGTCACCGCATTCAGTCGCATCAGAGGCCGCACCAGCTCATCAATTTCCTCCAAAAGTACATAATGCTCACACTCCCTTTTCATGGACAGCATTACTTTATTACATTTATCCAGCAAATGAATCAGCTTATCGCCATATCCTCTCCGCTGAAAAATACTTCTGCCTTTTCCACCGCCCCCGGATAATGCCTCATCATTTTCATAACTATCGTTATTTATATCATCTTTACCCTGTATTTTATCCAACGATAGTTCTGTCATATTTAAGGTCATCTGACCCGAAACCTTATTTTTACGGGTTTTCTTTCCCTCAGTTGACGCAAGTGTCATTTTGATATCTCTTCGCAATTCCAGGAACTGCTCCTTTCTCAAAACAGCACTGTACATCTCCCTTCCACGCTCTAACAGATTGTGCGCCTCATCAATAAGGAATAGAGAATCTCTCTTCCCTCCTTCTGCAAAGAATCGTTTCAGATACACGTGGGGGTCAAACAGGTAATTATAATCGCCAATGATACCGTCTGCAAAAAGGCTCATATCCAAACAATATTCAAAAGGACATACCATATGCTTCCGGGCGTATTCTTCCACCTTTTCCCTTGTAAAACTTTCTTCGTGAAGCAGCATATCATACATTGCTTCATTAATCCGGTCATAATGTCCCTTGGCATAAGGGCAATGCTCCGGATTACATTCTGTTTCTTCCATAAAACATATTTTATCTTTGGCAGTGATAATCACTGATTTAAATTTCAGCCCTCTCTCCCGAAGCAAAGCAAAGGTATCTTCTGCCACAGTCCTTGTAATGGTCTTGGCCGTAAGATAAAAGATTCTCTCCCCCATTCCTTTACCCATTGCTTTTATCGCCGGAAAAACAGTGGAAATAGTTTTTCCCACACCTGTAGGAGCTTCCAAAAACAGCTTCCTTTCGTGATAAATGGTTCTGTATACATTCTCCACCAGTTCCTTCTGCCCTTCACGGTATTCAAAAGGAAAAACCAGCTCCTCTATGGATACCTGCCGCTGCCTGTGCCACTTCCAGGAATAGTCCGCCCACTTCAGGTAACTTTGTACCAACTCTGTGAACCATTCCTTCAATTCCCCAAAAGTAAATTCCCTATGGAAATATTTCACTTCTTCCGTTTCCATATGACAATAGGTCATACGCACATCAATCTCTTCCAATTCCTGCTGCAGGGCATAAATATATGCATAACACTTAGCCTGTGCCAAATGTACCGACACAGGCTGCTTTAAATACTCCAACTCCCTATATGTACCTTTGATTTCATCCACCGTTACCCGGTCTCCCCGCGTAATAATACCGTCCGCTCTTCCCTCTACTACCAATGCATAGGGTTCTGTCTGTACCACATGACGTAAGCTTACTTCGGCCTGATATTCCGGGCCCATACTGCGCTGGATTTTACGGTGAATCCTGCCGCCCTCCAGCATGGCATTATCAGGTGAAATACCTCTTCTGTTGTCAATATCCCCGTGCCTGAGTACGAATTCCACCAAATTACGTACAGAGACACGAACTTCTGTGTTTGACTGCATCTTAATCTCTTCCCATCAATGTTTTACCATTTCATAGTACCCCATCCCTCCGAAGTAGTCAAATCATCCCTGATGGGATTAAGGACATCCGTACTACCTTTCGGATTCTCTCCAAACTCCACCATATATTCTCTGAACCGCAGGGGCAGTAAGCTCCTCTGCAGTTTCAGATTCCTACGTTCCTTTATGGCTATGGAATTACAGAAATGCCTGAACAAATCACTGTATAAGCCTTCTTCTGCCGTTTCCTCAAAATCCGTCAGGCCATCTTCCTGCTGCTGAACCAGATACCATTGTCTGAATGCAGGATGTACACCGAATATCCCCCGCTTTTCGTCATAAATTATAAAATATTCCCCGGGCAGGCGGTCTGCAAAATGCGGCATCAGAAAGGTCAGCACATT
Source organism: Lachnospiraceae bacterium (assembly GCA_017513625.1). Lineage (GTDB taxonomy): Bacteria > Bacillota > Clostridia > Lachnospirales > Lachnospiraceae > Acetatifactor. Next base: position 9,749 of record JAFXEW010000086.1, read on the forward strand.
GTTTTTAGGTCCGATAGGTGCATACAAAAATCCTCTTTCTTCCTGTCTGAACCGTATGAACCCCTGCAAATGATGCACTTCATTTCCCGTGCTTCTGGCCAGTGAAAACACCTTGTGCAGAAAGGGCTTGGCCAGATTGTCAAAAAGGTGTCCCGGACGCACCTTGTGCTGTAGTCCGTATGCCACACTCTCATATACCGCCGTTGCCTTCTCAGCATCTTCAGAAGCCAATGCATAGCATATCCTCAAATAATCCTCCTCACCAAACTCCCTTTGTAAAGTACGTATCACCTTTACGGTTTTGACCCTGTCAGGCTCCGTCCGTATATACTCCGCAAAAAGAAACAATTCCTCATCCGTACTGATCCTGCATTCCTTATTATTATTCTTGTCTTCATATATCCTGTATATGGCTGTAAAAATCCCTTCAATGGAATCCTCACACTGATATACCAGCATATTCCTACCTCCTGCAGCCTGCGCACATCGCTTATAAACAGTCGTCCCAAGATTTCCCATACCCTTTTAGCCGACCTACCGCTGTCCCAAAGCTTACCATTATCTTTATAACTGTCCCACTGCCGCTGCAAACCTTTCCTGCGCAGTAACCGGCCGCTCAAACACAGCGTCATCAAAGAGGGACATCTGTTTGTAGCTCATGCCGTCCTGTCCAAACTGAATCCTGTCCTTTTCCCCGGTAAGCTGTCTCACGATATAGTCCTCCTCCAAACGGGTAGGATACATCATCCTGCCGTTACAGGTAATAAAATACAAGGCACGCTTCAGAACCACTCCTATCTTTTTCAAATCCTCAAAGCGCAGGGCACCGCTTCGTCTGGCCGCCACAATCCTGCGGGCACTTTTCACACCCACTCCCGGCACTCTCAGCAGCATCTCATAGGATGCCCTGTTGATTTCCACGGGAAACTGCTCCAAATGTCTCACGGCCCAGTCTTCCTTGGGGTCCAGAAGCACGTTAAAGAACGGTCTGCTCTCATCAAGCAGCTCATCTGCGTCAAATCCGTAAAAGCGCAGCAACCAGTCCGCCTGATAAAGCCGGTGCTCCCGCAAAAGAGGAGGCCCCGTCACCGGTGCTGGCAGGGTACTGTCCTGATTTACATTTACAAAGGCAGAATAAAACACCCTCTTTAAATCAAAGTTCCTATACAGGCTCTGGGCCACCTGCATCAGCTGATAATCACTTTCCGGCGTAGCCCCTATAATCATCTGTGTGGACTGACCTCCGCCTACAAACTTCGGCGCATGACGATACAGTACCAGTTCTTCTTTATTGTCCTGTATACCGTTCTGGATCATGCGCATGGGTGCCAATATACTTTTACGGTGCTTATTGGGTGCCAGCCGGCGCAGACCCTCTGCCGTAGGAAGCTCCAGATTCACACTCATACGGTCCACCAGAAATCCGGTACGCCGTATCAGTTCCGGGTCCGCTCCCGGAATTCCTTTTACATGAATGTATCCGTTAAAATGATACTTATTCCGCAAGAGCCAGATGGTACGGTAAATCAGTTCCATGGTAAATCCCGGGCTCTTCAATATACCGGAACTGAGAAAGAGCCCTTCTATGTAATTACGCCTGTAAAACTCCATTGTAAGGGTACAGACCTCCTCAGGGGTAAATGTAGCCCTGGGCACATCATTGCTGACCCTGTTGTGGCAATACTTACAATCGTATATGCATTCATTTGTAAAAAGAATTTTTAACAGGGATATACATCTTCCGTCACTACTGAAACTGTGGCAGATGCCACTCTTTTGACAATTCCCCATATGCTGTCCGTCCCCTTTACGTTCCACACCGCTGGAAGTACATGCCACATCATATTTTGCTGCATCTGTCAGTATACCCAGCTTTTCTGTCAGGGACATCTCCCCCATCCTATCCAAATACTCCATGCTTCCCTCCCAACCAAAAACGAACACGTGTTCTATTTATACAATAGCACATGTGTTCGCCTTTGACAAGTCCCTATTTATTTTCTGTTAATTACTGCCTCCTCCTTTTCGACCGGTAAGCTAACACTCCTCAGTCAGCCCATCCACTTCTTCCGTTTTCCAGTCTTTTGAAGACAATATCACTCCATTATCCCCGATGATTTCCCGCATAATCCGAAGCTCCAGCTGCTGTCTGCGCTCCAGATAAGCAATCAAATCCTCAAAGGAATCGCAACCGTTCTTCCGCCCGTAGGGAGATTCTTTATAATACTCAAACATGAGAGGATACCACATCTCATTCCCCGATTCATCACTGCGCTCCCTGCGGATGATGCGGATATTATCCTCCACATTTTCACTGTGCAGATAAATCAACATAAACCGCTGCTTATCCATCTTTTCAAACAATTTTTCATAAAAGGCCATGACCTGCCGGTCCTCCATCAGACCAAACAAAAGGAATTCCTCCATGAGATTTTGGAAAAAAGCACACTCAAACAAATAGCCATCTCCATTAAACTTTGAGTACCTGGACAATACAATTTCCTGCATTTTTTCTACCTTCTGCCTGCCGCCGTAAAGCTCATAGCTTTCCATGTCCTTATGAAAGCCGGGCACATCCGTAATAATCCGGGTATAGGTCACCAGTAGCTTATCTTCCTCCCTGAAAGTATTTGTCTTGATTTCTTCACTTAATATCTCATACCGTTTCAAAATCCCCTCATATTCCCCGGGGCTCATATAGGCACACCAGGCCGTGTCTACCGGATTATAATCCCCCTCCCTGCAGATATGCAGACCGGGATTCTTTCCTGCAATATAATTCATCAATGTACTTTTTCCGGCCCCCTGCAGACCTTCTATAAAAATATTTTTCATACAAACACCCGCCTTCCCTCTACTTCCTATCACCGGGCAGACATATCCTGCGCACTCCGCCCGTCCCACTTTAGTCTATTACAGGCATCTGCCTTTGTCAAACGCCCCGCCTTTCCGCCGATGCAGAAAAACACCTTCCCATTCGCAAAAAACAGTTGCAAAATCAATGAAAAAGGAGTTAAATAGTATAAGTAATATTTTGTATAAGAGGAGTTTTTTTATGGCAAAACTTTCCATACCCGAAGGATATAAATCAGATTTAAATTTATACCAGACCCAGGTAGCGATTAAAACCGTAAAGGATATTTTTCAGAATCTTCTGGCAGAAAGACTGCATCTGCTCCGTGTGTCTGCTCCTTTGTTTGTAGACCCCGCTTCCGGTCTGAACGATAACTTAAACGGAATCGAGCGTCCCGTACGTTTTGATTTAAAATGTCAGCCCGATAAAGAGGCTGAAATCGTACAGTCCCTGGCTAAGTGGAAGCGCTATGCCCTGCAGAAATACGGCTTTGAACCCGGTGAAGGTCTTTATACGGACATGAGCGCCATCCGCCGTGATGAAGATGTGGACAATATCCATTCCATCTACGTGGACCAGTGGGACTGGGAAAAAATCATTACGAAGGAAGACCGTACCCTGGACACCTTAATCGCTACGGTAAAGGATGTATATAAGGTGCTTCGCAAAACCGAAAAGTATCTGGCTATTCATTACGATTACATAGAGGAAATCCTTCCTCATGATATTTTCTTTGTAACCACCAGAGAATTGGAGGAGATGTTCCCTAACTACACTCCCAAGGAGCGTGAGTACTACATCACCAAGGCCAAAGGAGCCGTATGTATCATGCAAATCGGTGACAAGCTGGAATCCGGCGAACCTCACGACGGCCGTGCTCCCGACTATGATGACTGGAGCATGAATGCGGATATCCTGGTATACTATCCCGTTCTGGATATTGCGCTGGAGCTCTCCAGTATGGGTGTACGTGTGGACCGTGACTCCATGCTTTCCCAGCTGGAAAAAGCAGGCTGCAATGACCGTAAATCCCTGCCCTATCATCAGGCAGTCATCAATGACGAATTGCCTTATACCATCGGCGGCGGTATCGGCCAGTCCCGCATCTGTATGTTCTTCCTGCGTAAAGCACATATCGGTGAGGTACAGTGTTCCCTGTGGCCCGACGAACTGATTAAGGAAGCTGCAGAAATCGGTATGGAATTGTTATAAATCGTTTTTAAGGACCAGACGGCCCGGGTAGTAATACCCGGGCCTTTAATTTTTTCCTTTGATGCACTGTATAAATCCTGCTGTAGACAGTTCTTTTTAAATGTTTTTCTGACTAATGATAAAATTGATAATCATATCCTTGCGTATCTATGGTTATTTCCTCTGTGGTATACAATACCTCACCGGTAACCGCATCACACACATTAAACGACACAGTAAAACTCTCTATGGTTTTAATATTGGCGTCATCCAATACATTATCACGTACCCCTAACATAGGGATTCCTCTGGTATTACTGTAAATATAGGAATCATGTACCTCAGCCCAGATCGGAATGTCATTAACTGCAGACGTATTAATGGATAATTTAATGGTCTTATCTGTGTTATTCTTTACAAAAAGGCGGCAAGCCGGGTCCGGATCCTCATCAAAGCTGGACATATAATATTCATCAAAACAGAATTCCTGTATTTTTACAACATCACTATCAACCAATACTCCTGTATCAGGTTCTATGTAAGGCTGTTCTGTGTCATAATTGCTTGTTTTAATATTTATTGTATCAGTTATAAGACTGGTCTCATTAACAGACTCATAAACCTTAAAAGCCAAAGACACCTCTCTTATATTATCAATTCCCACCTTCTCTGCAGTATTTCTATAGAATCGCAGATAATCTACTCCGGTATCGTGAGGTTCCACTGACTGAGAATAGTAAAAATACTCCGTAAATCCATCAAAAGAAGTGGAATAATCCGGTAACCATACTGAAACCTCTGCACCTGTATCGTTTTGTACGACAATCTCTGCAAAATATTGCCCACCACTTATATAAAGCCTATTTACCGTTATCGCTATTTTATCAATAACTATCGTTGGCTGCTCCAACATGCCACACCCCGGCACATCTTTCCAAATAATCTCAATATCATCCTGACAGGCAGAAAGGTCCGGTGCAGTGTCATCAACCACTTCTTCAGTAATGGAATCACCGGTTACTTCCGTATCAGCGGAGTCATTATTCACATCCGATGCTCCGCAGCCGGATATTAACGGCATTACCATTAATGAGAGAATCAACATTAACCCTAACAATTTTTTCATTTTTATACTCCTTTACCAATTAATATTTATTACAACAGTTGATACTGTTGTGATTGACCGGTTTGAGCATCCGGTAGTCCATAGCATGCTCAAAATCCTCATATCTATCGGTACAATAGTATCATACTACAGCGATATGCTCTTGATATTTTGAGTAAAAAAACAACCTCTATACCATTTTATTATCTGAAAATATCTTCAGACCAAACCGCTGCGCAATTAATATATTTAACCCCAAACATTGGCCGGAAATATAATATTGAAGCTGAGCATGATGGATAGAATATTTGCTGTTATGGGCTATAAACCCCTCTTCATTACTTTTAACCGTCTGATTTACCTCTTACAATTCCTGACAAATTCCTCAAACAGCCCTGTCAGCTTCTCATCCAGCTTCTTTCTCCTACCCGGCTGATGCAGTTCCATACTGCACTCTAACAGCAAATCTTCCTCCGACTGCATCAGATAGGAAATCTTATGGATATTCTTATTCCGCATCTCCGCGCGGTGTGTAAATATTTCATGCTTACACTCCTGCATCTCAAAGATTTCTGTCTTTCCATGAAGCTCCTCCCACATACTACGCACATTTGAAGGATTCATGTTGCAGTCCAGTTCCGGTGCAATTCCTAAGAAAAACTCAGCGGAAGATTCGCCTCCTTCCTGGGATATATAGGAATAGCACTGATAAATTTCAGCAGCACCACCATCCTCTTCATCCACAAAATGCCTGTCAGAGGGGTTCTTAACTATAAGCGAAGATTCATCTAGAAGCTGTAAGCTTTTGGTTGGATACGGGTCATATGCAGGTTTATTATTGTAGTATTCTTCTGCCGCTTCAAGTACTTCTATTACTGCCCTGCCGATTTCTTTCGGACTGTCCGCATTTGGTAATACTATTTTTTTAATAGAACCACTATATCCTCCTTTTCTTCCTTCTGTCCTTAGCGTTGAATAAATATCTAATTCGCCATTTTCATATACAATTACTTTAGCATTATCATTATTATTCCA
>JAFXEW010000087.1 GCA_017513625.1 Lachnospiraceae bacterium
CTCAGCCGTATATCCCCCTACTGCAGGTGCTTTTAATTTCGTATCTTCTTCTACTGCGGCAAGCAATACATATACGGTAGAGGTTTCCTCATCCTTAGGAACAGACATCATGATATGAACGGGTGTATAAATATGAGTCGTCTCCGTATCCGTTTCTTTGATTACGTAGCATGCCATTACTTCAATCTCCGCATCTGCCTGAATACCTGCATCAGCAAAAGTCATATCATCCGGCAAAGTATCTATCATTGTATTTGCAGGAATGTCACCACAGCTTCCGTTAAATATCAGGTCATAAAACAACACTTCCACATCCTTACCGAAAGCCTTTTCTGCAGAGGCCTCAACCTTTGTACTGTTTTCCAGTAATTCTGTTGCCATGGGATAAAGCGTTTCCTTAATGGATTTCTTTCTTGCTATTTTATCATTGCAACTATCCGCATCCACCTTTATGTAACCGGACATCTCCGCCACAAGTTCATCAAGTCCTTCTGCGTTTACACCCCCTAAAGGCTGTAACACTCCGGGTGCATACATGGTAACGGAAACATTTCCCTTGCTGTTACCTACTACATTTCCACCCTGCGCCTGACCTCCTGCACTGTCCTTACCTGTGCCACATCCTCCCAGCATCAGTACGCCGCTTAAAAACAGCGCTACTACTTTTACATAACATTTCATTATTACTTCCTCCTCAGAATATATATTTTAAAGCGTTACTACTACCGCCTACAATCATATTATATTTGTATAAACATTCATTTTCAATGCATAATAATGCACTATAAAACTCTTATCGTGCATATTTGTATAATTATTCAAGCTAATCAGAATTTATTTAAAAGAAAACCCCCGAACTGCCGGGTCCGGAGGTTTGTAATATTTATGAAATGTTATTTGTAGCTATACTGACCGTTAAAAGCCCATCTTTTTCAGCCAGATCTTCATCTGCTCATCACGAGCTAAGGCATTTTCAGGTTCATATTTGCCCAGACCCAATATATCCACCAGCTTACCGTCTTCCAGATAAATGACTTTTTCAGCGTGTACGGCCACATTCGCATCATGTGTCACCAGAAGCACAGTAGTACCTTTTTTATTGATTTGGTCTATGATACCCAGCACCTCTCTGGTGGTAGAGGAATTCAAAGCTCCCGTAAGCTCATCTCCAAACAGAATCTCCGGCTGATTAATCATGGCCCTGCAGATAGCCGCACGCTGCAACTGACCTCCGGAAACTTTATAAATATCACTATCTGCAATGGCCGAAATACCCATTTCCTCCATCAGCATCCGGGCCTGCTTCACTATATCCGTCCGGTCTGCCTTTCCTAACTGAAAGGCAGGGAAAATGATATTATCCAGAATGGAGAGATTTTTTAAAAAGCTGGTCTTCTGAAACACAAATCCCATCTTCTCTAACCGAAGCTTTTGCATTTCCTTTCCGGTCAATCCTGCCATGTCCACACCGTCAAAGCATATTTTGCCGGAAGAGAGGGTATCCATTCCGCTGACGCAATACAAAAGTGTTGATTTACCGCAACCGGACTGTCCCATTACAACCACGAATTCACCTTTCTTTATTTCCAGGTCTATGTCACACAGGATAGGATTGGAACCATAGTTTTTACATAAACCTTTTGTCTCTAAAATACTCATACCGCTCCTCCTTACTGATTGGAATATGCAGATATTTCAATCTTTTTCAGCTTTCTGCACACACCTGTATTGATGACTGCCAATATGATAATCAAACTTAAGGGAATCACCAAACAGCTTATATTTACGGCAGTAAAGGATATACTGGTTATGCCCAGTCCCAGCACGGAAAACAGAGCACTGACCACCACTTCACCCATACACTCCGCGAGAATCATACCTGCGATTACACCTGCGCATCCGGGAATCAGCATGGGATAAAGCTCCTGACGGCACACATCTCTCAGCGAAATACCCATTGCAATTTTTTCTGCCAATGCGTGCATGGTTCTGGCCAGTCGCAGCTCCATAAACAGCAGTACGATAAAAATAGTTATCACCATGCCTATGAGGATAATCAGGTAAACCGCCTGGCTGAAGCGGGAGGTCACGCCTCCCAGTGTCTGATCCAGAAAGTCTTCCATACTCTTGACGCTGTATCCGGCTCCCAGCTTTGTCCGTAATTCTTCAGCAAAATTATCCGCGTTTCTTTCCGGCAACAATTGAAGCTGATAGGTATATTTTTCTGCCGGTTCTCCCGGGAAAGAATGCATTGCCTTTGCAGTTTTACCGCCGCTTGTTACATCCTGATAAACACCGCAGATTTCGTAGATAGCTGTACCGTTATCAGTGATTACGGTCACTTCATCCCCGGTCTGCATACCCAGTTCCTCCGCCATCAGATAGGATAATGCTATATGCTTTTCCTCTGAAGGATGGGCCCCGCCGAGGTATACAATGTCCTGTCCTGCAGTCAGACCTGTATCGATGTGTACTCCTACGGGTTCTCCCGCTTTGTTCATAGCCTGCAAACGTACCCGTCGCAAAGTAGCGCAGCTTCGTACAGCTTCCGGCTCCTCTGATTCCAGTACATCCTCCAACGCTTCATTCCTTTCCTCCA
>JAFXEW010000088.1 GCA_017513625.1 Lachnospiraceae bacterium
CCCGTCTTCCCGTATATCAGGAAGAAAAAGACAATATCATCGGTCTCATCAATATCAAGGATTTTATCCTTACAGAAGACCCTGCTGCATTTGAAGTAAAGAACATTCTCCGTGATGCACACTATACCTATGAATTTAAAAAGAGTTCCGACCTGATGTATGAAATGCGTGAAAAAACCGCCAATGTAGCCTTTGTACTAAATGAGTACGGTGCTACTGTAGGTATGATTACATTGGAGGACCTTCTGGAAGAGATCGTCGGCGAAATCCGTGATGAATATGACCAGGACGAAGCCGAACTGATTCAGGAAATATCTGAACGCACCTATCTGGTGGAAGGCAGTATGAAGCTGGATGATATCAATGACGCCCTTGGAACCGAACTGGAAAGTGAAGACTACGACTCTATCGGCGGTATCATCATTGAAAAACTGGACCGTCTACCCGAGGACAACGAAGAAGTTACCGTGGAAGATAATATTTCCCTGAAGGTACAGGGTATCGATCAGAACCGTATTATTAAGGTACTGATGACGCTTCCCGAGCCCGGAGAGGAAACAGAATACAAACAAGATATTGATGATTCTGCGGCAGGAGCACAGTAAGCCTGTCATCTTGAAAACTAATTTGGCTGTTGTATTTACGATTGAGTCGTAAATACAGCAGCCTATTTTTATTTCATATCCTTTTTCATCTTATGACAAAATACCGCCGTAGCTAGTCCGTATACCAATAACGCGCAGACCACTGTCCATATCAGATGCTCCGTAATACCCTCTACGCTTCCCCGGAAAGGCATTCTTGCCAAAGTCACCCCGTGATAAAAAGGCAATACCTTAGCAATTTTTGCAATGGTGCCCCCGATTCCGTCCACATCCATCCAGATACCGCCAATCATACCTGCCGCGGAAATGAGTATGGAACAAAGTCCCGGGGCTGCCTTTTCATTTACCAGGCTTCCAAAGAGAATCCCCAGTCCCACAAACAAAAGAACCGACGGTAGCAGTGCTACTACAGAAAGCACCATTTCTCCCAATGCCAGATTATTTCCTATGCAGACACTGATAACAAAGGATGCACCAAAGCAAAGGACCATCTGTACCAGGGAAAGTACCAACATGGGCATGGTATATCCTAAAATATATTCAACCGGTTTCATAGGCGAAGCATACAATCGAAGAAGCAATGCGGTGGTTCTGTCCTTGGATACCTGAACGCTTATAAACAGCATCACAAAGGTGAGACCAAAATATGCAATTCCCGGCGCCAGATTATAAATACGGAACACTTCCATCCCGGCATCCGCCGGAATGCTCCTGTCTATCACACTCATGATCACCAGCATCACAAGGGGAAAGCCCAGACAAAAAATATAGCTTAACGGGTCCCGTAATATTTCTTTCCATGTTCTTACGGCAAATACTTTACTCCTCATAGGCTGTGCCCTCCACTATCTTAACAAATGCATCCTCCAGACGGTTTGTGTGTGTCTGCTCCTTAAGCTCCCGGGGTGTACCTGTTGCCAACAATTGTCCTTTTGCCATAATGGCAATCTCATCTGCCAGCATCTCCGCCTCCTCCATATAATGAGTGGTAAGTATAATGGTAATCTTACCTTTTAAAGCCTCTATTTCTCTCCAAAGCTCCCGTCTGGCCAGCACATCTATTCCCAATGTGGGCTCGTCCAAAAACAATACTTCCGGCTCCGTAATCAGAGCCATTGCGATATTTAACTTTCTCTGCCAGCCTCCGGACAAGGTCTTGGCTTTCTGATTTACCACTTCTTCCATGGCAAACTGTTTTATGATTTGTTCCACCCTTTCTTTCAGGTCTTTCTTAGGAATACCGTAAATACCTGCTATAAACTCCAGATTTTCACGTACCGTAAGGTTGGGCGCCACAGATGTCTCCTGAGGGGAAATATTCACCAGCTTTTTCACTTCATCAGACTCCGTCACTATATTGTGTCCCATGATACAGGCCTCTCCCCTTGTAGGCATGGTAAGACCGGTAAGCATACGGATAGTGGTGGTCTTGCCTGCACCGTTCACACCTAAAAGGGCATACAGGCTTCCCCGGGGAATCTCCAGCGACAAATCATCTACAGCAATTTTGTCTCCAAATGCTTTTCTAAGTCCCTTTATTTCAATGCTGTTTGTCATACTTCCGCCTCCTTTTCCTTTAACCTGCGGTTAATCTCCTCCACATCCCTATAGCACAGCTTATACTGAATGAACCAACAAATACCGTAGGTGCCCACCATACTGAGTACGCAGCTCACCGCTGTGGTCGGGTACTTATGAAATCCCCACAAAAAACATGTCGTAGGAATCCATGCTGCCATCATGATAAATAAAAAAATAATACTTTGTATCAGCAGCCCCAGACGTCTCATTTCAAAAACCACTGTTCCCGCAGAAGTAACAGCACTCATAACGCCCACTAATAATAATTGTACTCCCAATGCATGTGCCTCACTTTCATACCTGGCTACAAACTCCGGCAACATAACCGGCTTGCCGGCCACCTGCATCACCAAAACTACAATAAATAATGTGATGGCAATAGAATAACAAAAACCATTGATAAATCGAAATCCTATATTTTTCATAACCGGCCTCCTAACATAAAACATCCTTGATTTTTTTTACATATCTTCTGGATACAAAGGTTACATCACCGTTTCGCATCTGCATCCGTATGGTTCCCGCATAACTCATATCCAGCTGGGCAATCTGTTGTACATTGACCAGTTCCGAATTGGATATCCGCACAAACTTCTGCTCCTTCAGCTGTTCTTCCAACACGTAAAGTCTGTCCTTAACCTCAAAACACTCTTCTTCGGTCCGTACAAAAACTTTCTTACTCTCCGCATAGATTCTCACAATCCGGCCCGGGCTCAGAAGCTCCGACACCTGCCCCCTATAGCCTACGATACGAGTCTCCGTAAGCTGTTCAATAGCCCTGAAAAGCTCCTCTGTTTCCCGGTTCCTCTCCCGCACACACAGGTGAACCTCAGGCTCTGTATATTTCTCCAAAATCTCATAAATAACTTTCATGACTGCTCCTTACAATGGGTTGTCTGTAACTGATTTTGATTATATCTTCTTTTCCAAACAAAAACAATTCCTTTGGGACGAACGGTCTCCCCGCCGGGACAAGTGGACAAAAAAGCTGCTGCTTCAATAATATGTGTCCACGATTCCGGGTACATATCATTAAGCAACAGCTCCTTAAATTATTTACATAATACTGTTATCATGATTCCTAACACAACAGCTGCAAGCAGGACCGCAAATGCAATATTAATAATTAAACTATTCCGCTGTGCACGTTCCGTTTCCTGCTCGGCATACGCATCCTGCACATGAAACTCCGGCTTGTCCGTGGCGGGAATCATAGCAAATAACGGTAGCAATAGAACAATTAGCAATGCCAACTTGCTCCCCCTTCTGCCGGATTCCAAGTGGATCAACACCTCCGATGGCATATACAGCCAACAGATAAAACCCAGCAGCATGGTCCCCCACACAATACCATTCCGAATCCATTTCAATGTAGTGAGAGAAAAATGTTTCATTAATTCACCTTCGCCTCATAAGACAAATCTCTAAAGTATACATAGTTACCGTAGTCATTTCCGTTTCCGGAAGCAAGAATACCTGCAGTACATCCTACGAAACCGCCCGCTACTTCTGTGGACAGTGCGGAAACACATGCCGTAGCGATCGCCTCACCGTTAACTGCAAGCTTTGCCTCCAGGCCTTCAATGATGATTGCAAGTCGTTGCTCTTCACCGCTGACTGCCACGCTTCCGATGATTTCGTCCCGGCCGTTCTGACATAAGATAGCCTGCACGCCGTCCTTATTTACTTCCAGACGCAGGTTATATTCATTACTCTGCATGTATGCCAGACCTGCACTTTCCGTTCCTGTAAGCCCTGCTGCACATACAGTAGCAGAGACCTTGAAATTATGATGCTGCTGGCGGATTGCCACATAGGAAGAACTGATATTGTCCTTCATATTGGGCGCAGCAAGCTTCAGGCCGATTCCCTTTTCATCCAGCTTATACATATCTGTCACAGGATTACGGAGCAACAGGAATTCATGTCCCAGCTTCTCCATCTTAGTGAAATCATAGGTCCTGCTGCTGCCGGGCACTGCTGTAAAACGGCCTGTTCTGTTAGTATAAGAGTCAGGCTCCTTTACAGGATCCCACTCAGGCAGATCGATCTCCACCTCGTCAGTCAGCATACCTACACCGGGATTTACTACAGGCCAGCCATCTTCCCAGGTCACTTTTGCCAAAAAAGTTTCACGGCCCATGGTAGTATATCCTTCCAAAGGACGTACAGCCAGCATTACCATATACCACTCACCGTTTACGGTTTCTACTATATCTGCATGACCTACATACTGGATGGGATATGCTTTACCCAGATGTCTGTGTGTAAGCACAGGGTTTTTCTTATAATTCTCATAAGGTCCCCAAATATCCTTACTTCTGCACACGGACACAGCGTGGTCAGGACCTGTTCCGCCTTCCGCATGCATGATGTAATAATATCCGTCTTTATAATACAGATGAGGACCTTCAGGCCAGATGACATTCTTCATGGCACCGTTCCAGACATCCTTTTTAGGTCCCACCAGTTTCATATTCTCTAAATCTACCTGCTGAATCCAGATATACCAGTCACCGTTATATTTAGGTCCATCCGGATTGGGATGGGTACCGATGTAATAGCAGGTTCCGTCCGTGTCAAAGAAAAGGCTGGGATCTATGCCGTCCGCTCCTTCCAGATAATGGGGTTCGGACCAGGGTCCCTCCGGGTTGGTAGCTGTAACAATATAATTCCCGCCATAGGACACATTGGTACAGATAACATAAAAAGTACCTTCATGATAGCGGATGGTAGACGCAAAAAGACCTCTGGAATGTCCTGTATCCTTTAAAGGAAGCTGAGACTCCCTGTCCATCACATTACCGATTTGTTCAAAATGCACCAGGTCCTTACTATGCAATACCGGCAAACCGGGGAAATAGGCAAATGTAGAATTTACCAGATAAAAATCTTCTCCCACCGCACAAATGGACGGGTCCGGAAAAAATCCGGGCATAATGGGATTCTTAGCAATAATACTCATAACTCTCTAACCTCTTCTTTATTTCTTATAATAACTTTCCACAGGTCCTAAATAGGACTGTTTTAACTCTTGATCTGCAGGATATATCAGAATCCTTTCCAGCATTACTCCACTGCTTAAGGCTCCGATGGTCAGGGTCTGCAGGCCCTGCTCAAATGTAAGCACGGTTTCGGTGACTCTGATATGATCCAGTACGCCTTTACTCCATACACGGTCCCCGGGCTCTCCCCCACGATATGCAGGGCTTAAAATCTGCAGTTTACGGGGCATAGCCTCACCGGCTCTGATTTCCAGCGCTACTTCTTTGCCATGTACAAGGGAATTGGAAGGTGATGTCCAAACTTCCACTCTATAATCTCCGGCCTTTGCCAGATAAAAACCATAAGTAATCTCCGGCTTTTCATCGGAGGGCATATAACATTGGGTACAAGGCAGCACCTTCATACCATTACCACTTCTGCCGCAACCCGGAATCAGCGTATAGCCTGACTCTCCCACATCCTTTTTACTGATATAGTGAGGGGCCTCCATTACGATTACACCGTCTGTATGGGTGAAATACCCCTTAGGAAGTATGTCTGTCGTCTGACAGTTCTGTGCATTAATGATAACAGCCACCGTAGTGTCCCCGTCCTGAATCAGCAGTCTCACAGTCTCCTGCTCCCTAGGAAGCAATTCCCTATGGCAGATCAGACGTACTTTTTCCAGCTCTTCCACTCTTCCTTCCATGGAAGAAACTTCCAGCCATGAAGGTATCTGACCACCATCTGCCATAATACGGTAATCCAGACTTCCCACACCGTCATTACTGATTTCCAGCAGCACTTCTGTGATGCCTTCTGACATAAAGTCATCCACTAATATGCGTGCAAGCGCTCCGTAATTCTTTACTGCAATTCTTGCCTCGTCCGCTCTGGATACACTCATGCGTGGAGCCGTCACCGGTTCTACCAGCATTCTCACCGGATATTTCCAGCCGTCATCATTCCATTTGGTAAATCCAATGTGCTGTTCCAGTTCCATGCCCTTCCACTTACCGTCACGGAAGACGCCGAACCGGGCCACCAGTTCTCTATCTGCTGCAATACACTCTTCCACCAGCTTGGCATACTTATTAGCTGCCTTACGGCCTTGATTTGCATAGTGCTTATTCTTACCTGCATAAAGATTCATCCGAAGCAGGTTCATACTGGCCTTGGCCGGGAAATAGAGCATACTCCAATAGGCCTGCTTGGCATTTCCCGTTAATTCATTATAAATTGCTTCATTTATGGCATCTATACGGAATGTTTTATCCAATATGCGGTCTGCCTCGAGATAATGGCAGGGATGATAAATATCCGCATTCTGCGCCTCGGGCCTGCGCAGGGCATTTAGTTCCACAAATCCGGTGTAAACATCTGCAATCTGCTCTCTGCATGCCTCCGATACCTGAGGAAATACCTGCTTCGCCCACTGTTTCAAATACAAATTGTAACTGCCGGGACAGGCACTGCCCCATTTATCATAATCATAAGCCAGGCTGAGGAAATACTGCAATGCGATTTCATTCCCTTTCAAATCACCCACATTTACAATCCAAACATCCCTGATACCGAAATCATAGGCCTGGGTCATCTGCTCCCAGGTCTTGGCCAATGTAGTTGACGGCATCCATTCGTAGGATATGGGACTTCCGTGATAATCAAAATGATAATACATGCCGTATCCGCCCTTATGCTTTCGCATCTCAGGTGTGGGCAATGTTCTCATATAGCCGAAATTGTCCTCACAAAGCATAAAAATCACATTTTCAAGCTCATCCCAGTTCTTTAAGCCCTCTGTATGCTCATCTCCGTAGAAATATGCCTCCACTTCCTTATACAAAGCCAAAAGCTGGGGCACACTGTCCACATCCGCATTTATGTACTTTCCTATCAGCTTGCGCTGGGTGGTAATGATTTCTTTTAAAAGACCGATATTGTCCTGCAAAGAAGCATCAGGCCCCAACATGGAGCTGTCACGCTCCCCACGCATACCAATAGTAACCAAGTGCTCATACTTACCGCTTCTTTTCAGTCCATCGCCCCAATAACGGGTAAGACCTTCTCCATTGGTATGAAAATTCCATTCGTTTCCGTATACGGACTCTTCTCCGCGCACCAGATCCCACTCTTCACTGGCACGCAGACAGGGCTCATGGTGTGAAAATCCGATTACCACACCATATATATCTGCCAGTTCTTCATTCAGACTACCGGGACCATCCAACGGGAAGGATGAGGTCCACATGGCCGGCCAGAGATAATTACCCTTCATACGAAGCAGGAATTCAAACACATGGTCATACATTTCAGCCGTAAATCCGCCGAAATGCTCCGTAGTCCACGTTCCGAAACAAGGCCATTCATCATTTATGAAAAAGCCTCTATATTTTACGGAAGGTTCCTTGGACACTATTTCGATATCATCGGAAATAATCAGTTCACTTCTTTTTTCCGGTTCCGCATCTCCCCAATAACACATGGGGGTGACTCCCATATATTCGGACAGACGGAACAGGCCGTAAATGGTTCCCCGCTTATCGCTGCCGCAGATAACCAATGCTCTTTTCACACCGGGAAAAGGATTTTCCACCATCTTCAGTGCAAATACCTCCCATTTGTCCCGTATATCGGTAGGGTCATATACGCCTCTTTGAATCATATCCTCCAGCAGTTCACTCTTACCCAGGGTAGCCGCAAATATGATTTCCTCTCCGGGTATCTGTCCTTCAGCCAAAATATCTGAGTAATTTTCCGAGGATACCTCCATTATCTGAGGACGCACTCCGCTTACTTTTTCTACGTCTCCCGCTACTTTTCCCAGGATACGTTTTACCCCTTCAAATGCACATTCTTCCACCACAAAAGGGATTGCCTGTGAGGATTGTGCCAATACTATCTTCAAAACTTTAGTTTCCTTTCATCTCCTGCATGTCATGAAATGACAATTCTTAATACACACGGTAATTACCGCTCAGTGCCATCAATGCAAAGATGTACAGACAGTTATCATAATACCTTCTGTCGCCTTTACGCAGCGGCTCCTGCCAAAGCTTTTCCACCCACTCTGCCGCAAGTGCCTTCACAGGGTCACTGTCATTCAAAGAAATAGGTCCGGGAACTGCCAATGCGCCCTGTGCGGTAGCTGCCATCATTCCTACAGGATGAAGTGCAGGCTCATCAAGACGGGTACCGTCCACTTCATAAATCACATAGGGGTCTTCTTTATTTACCACACCCAAAGTATACTGCAGTCTCTCAGCAGCAATTCTCTGTCCCACATCAACACCGCACCACTCATAATCCAAGCCGATATTGGCAACGGTACGGTAGGAATCTGAGAAGAACCAGTTGTGACGGTCTTTACTCCACTTAAGAGGCCTGTTCATAGGCGAACCGTCAAACTCCGCATACTCGGAATTCATTCCGCTTACGGGATGGCATGCCTTTACCAGGTATTCACGACTGACCTTAGCAGCCTCTGCCCAGAAAGGTCTGTCTTCTTCATAAGCCCATTTTGCAAAAAGCTCATAAAAATGAGGCAGATGATAAGAGGGATCTGTATAATCCACACCCGGTACAAAGAGAATCTGCTTATTCTCTAAATTCCACATGGGCGTACCCTCTCTTCCGTTCTGTCCCTTATGTAAGCATGCACGCAATATCTCTTTTGCTTCATGGGAATAGTTGAATACACCTTCTCCGTCTCCCCATCTGTGGGAAGCAAAAAACAGTGCCATTGCAAAAAATTCCTCTCCATCGGGTGCCGGTCCCATTGCATTCTTTTTACCGTCTGTTGCGCAGGACCATGCAAAGTAGCCTTCATTGAAGCCTTCATCCATATACATATAAGTCCTAGCCCACTTCCAGATACGATCAAACTCTTCTTTCATATCCATCTGTACACACATCATCATGCCGTAAGACATACCTTCCGTTCTGGCATCATGATTACCGGTATCTTCCATGTAACCCATATCTTCACCGGATGTAAAATATACGCGGTCTTCACCAAAGAAAAACTCATGTACCGCATTCTCCAGCTTTGCGCGGATCTCTTCTTCGGATTTTCCGATTTCTGCAAATACATTACGATATCCATTCATTTTTACACTACTCATACCTTTACCTCCGTAACAAAGTTTTTGACATAAAACCCTATAATAACTATAAAATACTACCACGGAAAACTCTTCCTAAAATATGCTCTTTTGTTCGCAATTATTGCCAATTGCAGTTCCTGCCGGGCAGTCTTATTTCCGGGAATGTGACAAGGACTTTCTGCCTCTTACGGTGGGCGGTGCTGCGTGGATGGTTGGGGATTTGTTCCGGGGTTCGGATATAAGATTTTCTAAATGTTCTGCGAAAATGCTTAGTCCTTTCCGCAACCGGATGAGATTCGGCGTCCATGTCTCAGCTCATCCTTCCGCCGGCGTCCTGCCTGCGGATTGCTGCAAATCGCCAGAACATTAAGAAAATCTAATATCCTGCACAGTCACAAATTCCCAGCCATCCACGCAGCACCGCCCACCGTAAGAGACAGAAAAGCCCCATCCATTCCCGGAAATAAAACAGCGGGAACAGTTGTACTGTTCCCGCATCAGTATAGGCATATTCATTTTAAGGAAGGGTATAACGTTCTTTGTAGGCGAGTACCTTACCCTTGAAGTCCAGATTGTCTTCCTGCTTTAATTCACCCAGATAAGCATGGGGATCATACTCGTCCATATTGGCCTGTAACATACAGATAGCAATATTGGAACAGTGATCGGATACCCTTTCCATATTGGTCGTCATATCTGACAGGATAAAGCCCAATTCAATGGTACATTTACCCTTGCGCAATCTGTTCACGTGCTTCTGCTTGATTGCCTTATTTAAATCGTCGATAACATCCTCCAACGGCTCCACGTTTGCAGCCACCTTCAGATCTTCGTCGCAAAAGCTCACCAAGGTCATGTGCAGGATTTCCCTGATAGCATCCTTTAAAACTGCCAGTTCCTGCTGTGCCTTCTCTGAAAAGATAAGCTGCTTTTCGTACATTTCCTGTGCAGCTTCCTTCAGATTACGTGCATGGTCAGAGATACGTTCGAAATCACCGATACAATGCAGGATGGTATTAAGCATCAGACTGTCCTTTTCAGGCAGGTCTTTATTACCCACCTTCATCAGGTAATCACCCAAATGGTCCTCAAACCGGTCCACCTCACTTTCCAGATAGACAACTCTCTGAGCCTTCTCCTCCGTGTACTCGTCAAACAGCTCCAACGCAAGAAGCATGGCTTCCTCTGCGCGCCGCGCCATGGTAATGGATACCGCACGGCACTTCTCAACTGCCAGTGAAGGCATGTCCAAGAAACGTGCATCCAGTAACTGTAATGCCTTGTCTTCCTCTGTATGCTCTGCTTCAGGAGCATCTTTAACCGTAAGTGTAGCCAATTTCACCAGCACCTTTGAAAAAGGTAATAAGCAAAGAGTAGCAACTACATTGAACACACTGTGTACTGCAGCAATGCCCCATGCATCTGCCGCTTCATTCATAAAGGCAAACGGTACAACGGCATTAATTGCATAAAATGCAACCATAAAAAGAACTGTTCCGATAACATTAAAATATAAATGCACCAATGCGGCTCTCTTCGCATTCTTCGCTGCACCAATACCGGATATCATTGCAGTGACACAAGTACCGATATTTTGTCCCATAATAATGGGAATCGCTGCACCAAAGCTTACCGCACCGGTAGCACACAAAGCCTGCAAAATACCTACTGATGCAGAGGACGACTGAATCACTGCAGTTAAAATTACACCTGCCAGCATACCCAGTATAGGATTAGTAAATCTGGTAAGAATACCTGTAAATTCCGGCACATCACGAAGCGGCTTTACTGCCTCGCTCATGGTATCCATACCAAACATCAATATAGCAAAACCAATGAGGATCATCGCAGCGTTTTTAAACTTTTCTTTCTTGGAAAACATAATAAAGCCGGTACCGATAATGGCTAATACCGGTGAAAAAGAAGAAGGCTTTAAAAGCTGCACAAAAAAGGAAGAACTATCCAGTCCGGATAAACCTAATATCCAGGAGGTCACCGTAGTACCGATATTAGCACCCATGATAATACCTACCGCCTGCTGCAGTTTCATAATACCTGAGTTAACAAAGCCCACTACCATAACCGTGGTTGCAGATGAAGACTGAATCACCGCCGTCACTCCCGCACCTAACAATACTGCTTTGATAGGCGTATTGGTCAGTTTTTCCAAAAGCATCTCAAGACGTCCTCCGGATGCCTTTGAAAGTC
Organism: Lachnospiraceae bacterium; assembly: GCA_017513625.1. Taxonomy (GTDB): domain Bacteria; phylum Bacillota; class Clostridia; order Lachnospirales; family Lachnospiraceae; genus Acetatifactor. The sequence continues at coordinate 11,486 of JAFXEW010000088.1, forward strand.
CGTCTCCCATCAGATGCATTCCGTAAAGGAAAAGTGCTAATCCGCCTACCATGTTTAACAAACCGAAAAAGTCCATAAAAAGTCCTCACTTTTCATCTTAAATTACTTTTGTTCACTGCTCTTATTATACATGGAAAACGATCTTATATGCAACGTGAATTTTCGGCAAAAAACAGATAAAAACGTCAAACTTTTTATTTATTCACCACAATCAGCCAATTGTTTCAAGTATTCCGTCAGCAATGGCCTGGGCCGTTTCCGTAAAATGATTATCCAGGAAATCATTATCCGCATCCGTATTGATAAAACCGATTTCCAAAAGTACCGCAGGCATATTGGTACTGTTTAATACCACCAGATTAGTCCTTTCATTTACGCCCAGATTGGTCCAACCCACTTCTTCCAGCTGTTCATTTATATTCTCTGCCAGCCGGCCCGCTTCACTTTCCTCATTGTACACCAATGTTTCTATTCCGGAATATTGATTCGGATAAGGACTGGAATTACGGTGAACGGACACAAAATAGTCAGCTCCCGTGGCATTTGCTTCCATAGCCTTCTGATAGGGAGATTCGTAGACATCGTTTACCCGTGTATAGTATACTTCAACTCCCTGTCCCTGCAGAATTCCGCCTATGTCAAATACCAGATCCAATACATCATCTTTTTCCTGCCGTCCCTCATATACAGCACCCGGATTTATGCCTCCGTGACCGGCATCCAAAACTACTAAAGCCATAAAAATACCTCTGCTCATTTTTAATATCCTATGCGCAGAGGTACTTAAATGTTCTCTTTATTCAATTACGGACCGGTTATATGGCAAACTGGCTGTTATACAGATTCGCATAAAAACCGCCTGCTGCCAGCAAGGTATCATGATTGCCTTGTTCTATAATATTTCCGTCCTTCATTACCAGAATAATATCCGCTTCCCTGATGGTGGATAGTCTGTGTGCCACAATAAAGCTGGTGCGGCCTTCCATCATGGCATTAAAAGCCTGCTGTATCTTGATTTCGGTTCGTGTATCAATGGAGGAAGTGGCTTCATCCAATATCAGCATGGGGGGCAGACACAGCATTACACGTGCAATACACAAAAGCTGCTTCTGGCCCTGTGACAGACTGCCTCCGGACTCATTGATGACCGTATCATATCCATTGGGCAGACGCTTGATAAAGCTGTGGGCATGAGCCGCCTTAGCCGCAGAGATTACCTCTTCCATGGTGGCGTCAGGATTCCCCATGGCGATATTGTCACGGATGGTTCCGGCACGCATCCAGGTCTCCTGCAGCACCATACCAAAGGAAGTCCTCAGGGAACCCCTGGTCATATTCCTTATATCACATCCGTCTACGGAGATCGCACCGCTGTTTACATCATAGAATCTCATCAACAGATTAATAACCGTAGTTTTACCGCAGCCTGTAGGGCCTACAATAGCCACCCTCTGTCCGGGTCTTACCTGCAGATTCAGGTGCTGAATCAGTTTTCTTTCAGGTATATAGGAGAAGGACACATCCTCTATGCCCACGTAGCCCTTTGCATCCTCCAAAACCAAGGCATCTTCACTGTCAGGAAGCTGTGGCTTTTCTTCGATTAATTCAAAAATTCTTCCTGCACAAACCAATGCGTTCTGCAGTTCAGTCACCACACCGGAGATTTCATTAAAAGGCTTGGTGTACTGATTGGCATAACTTAAAAAGCAGGACAGACGGCCTACACTGATACCTCCCTTTATGGCCAGAAAAGCACCAAAGATACCTACTCCGGCATATACCAGACTGTTAACAAATCTGGTGCAGGGATTTGTCAGAGAAGAATAAAAAATTGCCTTTAGGGAGCACTTTTCCAATCTGCCGTTAATCTCTCCGAACTGCTCCTTCACTATATCTTCCATGGCAAAAGCCTTCACGATCTTCTGATTGCCTACCATCTCCTCGATCAACGCCGTCTGCTCTCCCCTGGTAACCGACTGTTCCTGAAACATGGCAAAGGTATGACTTGCAATAAACTTCGCCACCAGGAAGGAAACCGGTGTAATACACACTACCACCAGGGCAATGGGCACATTGGTCACCAACATAAACACTAAGGTGCCTCCAATGGTCAGCACACCCGTAAATAACTGGGTAAATCCCATCAAAAGGCCGTCTGCAAAGGTATCCACGTCTGCAATGACACGACTTACAATATCTCCGTAGGATTTGGTATCCAGATAACTAAGGGGCAATATTTCCAGCTTACGGAAAGCCTCTGTCCGGATATCCTTTACCACATGATAGGTAATATAATTATTACAGGTATTTAACAGCCATTGGGCAAGGGCTGTCACCAGCATCACGATACCGATGGCGATTAATATCCTGAATACCCCCTGCATGTCCACCAACCCTTTATCTACAATTAAATCCACCGCATCACCGGTAAGTATGGGTACATACAGCGTGGTAAAAACCGTAACTGCTGCCAGAAATACAGATGCAATTACTGCCGGTCTGTATTTTTTGATATATTTTAAAACCTTAAGCAAGGTTTCCTTCTGTCCTGTTTTTTTCATATCATTTCCTTTTCTTCCATATGCTTCTCTGTTTCGTCCCTATTCAAGATACCGGCTCACATGCCGGTTACGTGGCGACTAGGGTCTCTGGTCCGGATACTGGGAATAATAGATTTCCTGATATACTTCACATCCTGCCAGCAGTTCGTCATGAGTACCCACGGCCGCCATTTCACCGTCTTCCATTACTACTATCCGGTCCGCATGACGGATGGAAGATGCTCTCTGGGATACGATGAAAGTGGTCATCTCCCTGCCCAGTCCGCGGATGGACTGACGAAGTTTTGCATCTGTTGCATAATCCAGTGCGGACGCACTGTCGTCCAATATCAGTATATCGGGTCTGCGCACCAACGCACGGGCTATGGTAAGCCTCTGTCTCTGGCCACCGGAGAAATTCTTACCGTTTTGCTCTACCACCGCATCCAGCTGACCTTCCTTGCCGCGTACCACTTCAGCTGCCTGGGCGCGCTCCAGTGCCTCCCACATTTCTTCCTCCGTGGCATCTTCCTTACCCCACTGCAGATTGCTGCGTATGGTTCCCTTAAACAATACTGCCTTCTGGGGCACCATGCCGATGCGCTTTCTCAGCTCCTGCTCCGGTATTTCAGCTATATTTTTTCCTTCCAGATATATGCCGCCTTCTGTTACAGGATAAAACCGGGGAATCAGATTAATCAGGGAACTCTTACCGCTTCCCGTACCGCCGATGACACCGATGGTATCGCCTCTATTTACAATAAAATCAATATTCTCCAGGGATTTGTCACCTGCGCCTTCATAGGTTAATGACACCTGTTTAAAACACATATAGGGCATTTCTGCGCCGGTTGTACCTTGACCGTCAGTAACCATTAAATCGCTCTCAGGGCTGCTTTCCTCTTCCAGAACTGTTGCCACACGGTCGGCACTTGCCAGTGCCTTGGTCACAGTAATAATCAGATTAGCCAGCTTAATCAGCTCCACCAATATCTGTGACATATAGTTAATGATTGCAATAACCTCGCCCTGAGTCAGATTTCCTATATTTACCTGTACTGCTCCTGTATAAATCAATGCTATGGTAGCCGCATTAACCACAATATATGTTACGGGATTCATGCAGGCACTGATTTTACCCACATGCATCTGCAGTGCTGCCAGAGCCTTGTTTGCTTCTTCAAAGCGCTCCTCTTCCTCCGCTTCCTGATGAAATGCACGGATAACACGGACACCTGTCAGATTCTCGCGGGTGATGCCCAGCACCTTTTCAAGGCCTGTCTGAACCTTTTTGTACAAGGGAAGGGACACCAGTAAAATACCGAATACAATCACTGCAAGCACCGGTATCGCTACCACAAAAATCAGTGCGCTCTTTACATCAATGGTAAATGCCATAATCATGGCGCCAAATACAATGATAGGAGAACGTAAAAACAGACGGAGCACCATATTCACACCGGACTGTACCTGATTAATATCACTGGTCATCCGGGTAATCAACACTTCCGTACCGGTCTTGTCTATATTGGTAAAGCTAAAGCCCTGTATATGGTCAAACAATGCCTGGCGAAGCTTGGTGGCAAAGCCAACTGCTGCCTTTGCTGCAAAAAACTGGGCTGTTACTGCGGATATCAGTCCCACGATACCAAGTCCCAGTAAAACGCCGCCCATTTTCCAGATAAAAGGGGTATCCGCCCCTGAAATACCTCTGTCAATAATGGCAGCCATAACCAAAGGCACCATTAATTCAAAAAAGGCCTCCAGCAGCTTAAATAAAGGCGCCAGCACCGTTTCTTTCTTATAATCCTTAAGAAAAACCAATAATTTTTTCATACACTGTTCACTACTTTCTCTATGATCCTGGGATATAAACCTTCCCACACCCGGTTATTCAGTGGCAAGCTTATATAAGGTCTCGTATAATGCAGGGTTATGCCTTTTAAGGTTAAGGATTCTGCCCTCCTCATTTAAAAAGCAATGCTCGGAAGCAGCCACACAAACCACTGTATCCTCCCGTTTCATTTCATATGCAAGCTTTAATAAAACCCCTTTAAACTCCGCTACTTTTACGGAAATGCGGATAAGCTCGTCAAACTTCGTACTTACCTTATATTTACAGTCCACTGACGTTACCGGGGAAATGATACCGCTTTCCTCTAACTTTCTATAATTCCAGCCAATCTGATTCAAAAAATCAATCCTGGCCTCCTCCATCCATCTGATATAATTAGAATGATGGACTATACCCATTTGGTCTGTTTCATAATACTGCACTTTATGTTCATAGATGATCATTTGCCGCTCCTCCCGCATCCAATCCTCCGGCACCTATTTTACTGTATTGACACAGGGAAATACAGTACCCGGGAATCAAAAAGTTATCCTGTTTGTAGCGCTCTCCCCGCTCATCTACACTTACCATTTCACTAAGTATGCCTTCTCCGGTTAATTTCCCCCTGGCTTCCTTTTCCGTCCATTTTTCATAAAAGTAAAGGTCTGCTTCTTCGCCGCCGGGCTTCAATGTATTCCAATATTCCCACTCTTTTTCCGTTAAAACCCGCCTTGCCAGATTCTCCTGCACACCCGGCTTACATTCCTGGATATCCGCTCCGATTTCCTCCCGGGATACTGCACACAGTACATAATCTCCTGAATGTGTCAGACTGAAATAAAACTTTTCATCCTTAAAATAAGGTTTTCCTTTTGAGCCATAAATAAGGGTAAAATCATCCCCGGGCTCCTTTTCCAGCACGGAGACAAGCTGCCGGAGCGTGATATAAACCGGCTTGCGGTCTTCGTCCGTAATAGTGCCATTCTCCTGATTCCGGCCCCTCTCATGGCGGATATAGTGCAGCATAAGTCCCGCCCCCAGACTATGGGCCTGACCTGTGACAGTCCTGCATCGGAGTACTTTCTCCGCACGTTCCGGACACAAAAGGGCAAGGGCCTTACGGGCTGTATCTCCCCTTAAAAGCAGTCCCCGGGACTCTATGTCCTCTTTATCTGTTTCTTCTCCTTCTGTCCGTAACCACAGGGAAACATCCAGCAGGTACATCTTATATGTCATACACTTATCCTCAAATAACATCATATCTCAGTTTGCTTACATCTGTTTTCCGTCGTTACTTATCTTGCTCAGAAAGCCTAATCCCCTAAAGCTTAAAAAGCTGTTATGGCAGCCCTGCCACCACAACAGCCTTTTGTCTTTGTATAAAATCACGGTCTATTCTGCTTCCTTTGCAGCTTCCTCTACAGGGGTCAGTTCCAGATATAATTCCTGTAACTGGGCATCTGCTACAGTACTGGGAGCCTCCGTCATCAGACAGGACGCATCCTTTACCTTAGGGAATGCAATTACTTCACGGATATTGTCTGCCTTCACCAAAAGCATTACGAAACGGTCCAAACCGATTGCCAGTCCTGCATGGGGAGGCACACCGTACTTAAACGCATTCAACAGGAAGCCGAACTGATTATATGCCTGCTCCATGGTAAAGCCAAGTACCTTGAACATCTTTTCCTGTACATCGTTCTGGAAAATACGCACACTACCGCCGCCCAGCTCTACGCCGTTTAATACGATATCGTAAGCCTTGGCACGTACTCTGCCGGGGTCACTTTCCAGATACTGTAAATCTTCGTCCATGGGCATGGTGAAAGGATGGTGCATAGCCACAAAACGGTCAGCCTCCTCGTTCCACTCTAACAGAGGGAACTCGGTTACCCACAGGAAGTTAAATTTATCATTATCAATCATATCCAGCTGCTTTGCCACTTCTATACGCAGTGCGCCCAGGGAAGCCCATACCACACTGTTTTTGTCTGCAGCAAAGAACATCAAATCTCCTGCCTCAGCGCCCATAGCTTCTGACAGTGCCTTTAATTCCTCTTCCGTCATAAACTTTGCAAAAGAAGACTTATAACTGCCGTCTGCCTGAATGGAAAGATATGCCAGACCCTTTGCACCATAATCCTTTACAAATGCAGTAAGGGCATCAATTTTCTTACGGGGCATCTCTGCCTGTCCCTTAACAGTAATACCTCTTACGGAACCGCCGTTTTCAATGGCACCGGTAAACACACCGAAGCCGCATCCCTTTACTACTTCGGAAACATCGGTCAGCTCCATACCAAAACGGGTATCGGGCTTGTCGGAACCGAAACGGTCCATGGCATCCTGCCAGGTCATACGCTGAATGGGGAGCTGTACATCCAGGCCGATAGCCTCCTTGCACACTCTCTGTACCATTCTTTCGGTAGCATCGATTACATCATCCACATCCACAAAAGACATTTCCAAATCCACCTGGGTAAACTCAGGCTGTCTGTCTGCACGCAGGTCCTCATCACGGAAGCATTTAGCCAGCTGGAAATAGCGGTCATAGCCGGAACACATCAGCAACTGCTTGAAAATCTGAGGAGACTGGGGAAGTGCATAAAAATGTCCGGGATGCACACGGCTGGGAACCAGATAATCTCTGGCACCTTCCGGCGTGGACTTGCACAGCATGGGAGTCTCTATCTCCAGGAAACCTTCCTCCGCCAGAAAAGCTCTGGTGGTGGTAGCAATTTTACTTCTCAAAATCAGATTGTTCTGGATGTCGGGTCTTCTTAAATCCAGATAACGGTATTTCAAACGCAGTTCTTCCTTGGTCTTGGAATCTGCTTCAATAGGGAAAGGCGGTGTATCGGACTCAGACAGCACACGGAGCTGGGTAGCACGGATTTCAATCTCACCTGTAGCCAGATTGTCATTCACCGCGCCCTCTCTCTTACATACCTTACCTACTACTGCAATTACAAACTCACTGCGCAGGTGATAAGCCTTTTCAAAATTCTCTGCACCGCAGTCGCTTTCTTCAAAAATCACCTGCAACAGACCGGCTCTGTCGCGCATATCCACAAAAATGATACCACCCTTGTTACGCTGCTTCTGCACCCATCCCATTACGGTGACTTCTTCGCCTACATTAGCTGCAGAAAGCTCTCCGCAGCGGTGCGTTCTTTTTAAACCCTTCATTGACTCTGCCATATATCATACCTCGTCTTTCTATCTGTGCTATTCCTTCTTCTGCTCCCGGTTAATACCTCCGGCATAAACTAATTCTTCAAAGGATCCTTATAAAACTCCACAAAATCCGCATATCCTTCGCTCATTAACTGTTCCTTCTGGAATTTCTTATTCTTGTTCATGCGGGCAACCAATACCTGCAGACCTTCCTCACGAGCCTTCTGTGCCTGAGCAATCACATCACACAGAGCCTGTCCGCCCACACCCTTTTCAATCAGGTATGCCACCTTCTTAGGAGTGGTAGGCACCTTGAAACCGCTTTCCAGTAAAAGCAGTACAATACGCTCAAAACCAATGGAAAATCCGCATGCCGGAACATCCTTACCGGTAAACTTGCCCACCATCTTGTCATAACGTCCGCCGCCTCCGCAGCTGCCGCCAAACTCAGGGATGGCGATCTCAAAAATAGTGCCTGTGTAATAGGACATGCCTCTTACTAATGTGGCATCAAATACCATATCAAACTGTGCCGCCTTGGTAGCACTTACGCTGTCGATGATTTCCTGTAGTCCCTCTGCCACTTCGTTATCCAGATAACCCACAAGAGTCTGTGCCAGATAAGCTACGCCGTTTTCAGCACTTTCAAGCCCCTTAAACAGCTCCAGGTACTTGTCCACGGATTCCTTTGCAAAACCGTTTGCCAGAAGCTCCTCTTCTACGCCTTCCAAACCTATTTTATCCATTTTGTCCAACGTAATGAATACACTATCGTAACTTTCCTCGGAAAAACCGCTGTATGCGGCCATTGCCTTCAGTATCTGACGGTCATTGATACGAATCTGGAAATTCTTAAATCCCAGTCTGCCCAATGTGGTGGTGGTAGCCAGAATCAGCTCAATCTCAGCCAGATTGGAGGGTTCGCCCAATATATCAATGTCACACTGCATGAACTGACGGTAACGTCCTCTCTGGGGACGGTCCGCACGCCATACATTACCCATCTGCAGGGCCTTAAAAGGTGCAGGCAGCTGTGCCGCATTATTGGAATAATAACGTACCAACGGTACTGTAAGGTCATAACGAAGACCGCCGTCTACCACCTCTTCTTCCGTGGTGGCATCTGCCACATTCAACTTCTCTCCGCGCTTCAGTATCTTAAAAATCAGCTTCTCATTGTCTCCGCCCTGCTTATTGGTCAGGTTGGCAATATTCTCCACACAGGGAGTCTCAATGGAAGTAAAACCGAATTTACCATAAGTTTCCTTGATGACGCTGATTACGTAATCCCGTATCTGCATCTCCTCCGGCAAAATATCCTTCATGCCTGTAACAGGCTTCTTGCTCAGTGCCATAATCTCCTCACTTTCTGTCCCGGGGGACAGCGATTCTGCTTTCTTTACACACATGTATTCTTTATAAAAGAATATACCATATTCTTTTTACACATCATCTTTAAATAATATATTTTTTCTCTGCAACTGTCAATATATCAGATAGAAATTAAAGATGGCGCGGTATCCTTTCCGGACACCACGCCACTTGTTCTATCATATGCCTAATTTAGTTAATTGATATGAATTAAATACTGGACAGTCAGTGTAGCCGGACTACTGGTTACCTTATCGCCTTTTCCGTCTGCGATAACACAACGGTACTGATAACCGTTTCTGGCCATGGTTCCCTGCACTGTAATACTGTTCGTCCCGGCGCCTTCCATGGCTGCATCTTTCCATTCATTGTCTATGGGAGACTTGACTTGCCATTGATAGCTTAAATTGCCACCTTTAGCTTCTACCGTAAACACCGCAGGAAATCCTTCAAATACGGTCCGGCTTATCGGTTGACTAATAATCACCAGCTTGGGAACTACTGTCAAGGTTGCCGCATTACTGGTCACCTTGTTGCCGTTTCCATCTGTGATAACGCAACGATACTGATAGCCGTTTCTGGCTGTGGTTCCCTGTACTGTAATACTGTCAGTAGTTGCTCCCGTCATACCGGAATTGGTCCATGCACCTGTTGCTGATTTTCTAAACTGCCACTGATAGCTTAACTTGTTTCCTGTTACGGTTACTTTGAATACTGCACTATCTCCTTCCGTCACGCTTTGGTTTGTGGGCTGACTAGTGATGACTAACAAGGGGACTACTGTCAGGGTTGCCCCATTACTGGTCATCTTGTTGCCACTGACCTCTGTGATAACACAGCGGTACTGGTAACCGTTTCTGGCTGTGGTTCCCTGTACTGTGATGCTGTCAGTGGTTGCTCCTGTCATTCCTGAGTTCTTCCATGTGCCTGAAGCTGAAGTTCTAAACTGCCACTGATAGCTTAACTTGTTTCCTGTTGCGGTTACTTTGAATACTGCACTATCTCCCTCTGTCACACTCTGGCTTTTAGGCTGGCTTGTGATTGCTAACTTGGGAATTACCGTCAAAGTCGCTGCATTACTGGTCACCTGCTTGCCGGTTCCATCTGTAACGATGCAGCGATACTGATAGCCGTTTCTGGCTGTGGTTCCCTGTACTGTGATGCTGTCAGTGGTTGCTCCTGTCATGCCGGAGTTCTTCCATATACTTGAAGCTGAAGTTCTAAACTGCCACTGATATTTTAAACCACTTCCTGTTGCGGTCACCTTGAATACTGCACTATCTCCTTCAGTTACACTCTGACTTTTAGGCTGGTCTGTGATGACTAACTTGGGTATTACCGTCAGGGCCGCTCCGTTACTGGTCACCTTGTTGCCACCTCTGTCTGTAATCACACAGCGGTACTGATAACCGTTTCGCGCTGCAGTTCCCTGTACCGTGATACTATTGGTATTTGCTCCTGTCATACCGGAGTTCTTCCATGTACCTGAAGCTGAAGTTCTAAACTGCCACCGGTAGCTCAACCCGCTTCCTGCTGCCTGTACCGAAAAGACTGCATTTTCCCCCACTGTTACCGTCTGGCTGGTGGGTTGTTTTGCGATACTGACTTTCGGCACTACTGTTATGGTTATCGTCCCTGCCACTGCACCATAATCCTTTACAGATACGGTAATAGTGGTAGTTCCGGCACCTACTGCCTTTAATACGCCTTTCTCAGACACGGTAGCCACACTCTTTGATGAGGAAGTCCAATTGTACTTGGTATTGTCAGATATCGCCAGTTCGTTATTATTCTGCTTCACAGTCAATTGCAGACTTTCTCCTACCACTACTTCTGTTGTCTTTGCTCCAATTCCTAAAATATACCTATACAGTATCTTATTACAGAGAGCCGGTGTGATTTCTGTCACCGCCTGTCCGACGGCATCCTTTAGTGTCAAAGGCAGATCAATCACCTGACCTGTTGCCATGGTCCCGGGTGTATGTATCTCCTCCAAAGCCCAACAATAAGACAGCATGGATTTCGTGTCTGTAACTTTCGAGGTATCAAAACTGCTCACATCCAAATAACGCAGACTGCTATCATGGCAAAACATGTAATTCATATCCGTCACGTTAGAAGTGTCAAAATTACTCACATCCAAATAACGCAGACTACTACTATTGTAAAACATAGAACCCATATCTGTCACATTTGAAGTATCAAAATTACCCACATCCAGACTTACTAACTTATCAAGCCCACTAAACAGGGAAGCCATATCTGTTACCTTAGAAGTGTTAAAACCACTAACGTCAAGACTTTCCAGACTTTCGCAGTTCAAAAACATGGAACTCATTTTTGTCACGTTACTCGTATCAAAACCACTTATATTTAAGCCGGTCAGACTTCTACAATCATAAAACATACCATTCATATTCTTCACATTTTTGGTATCAAAACCGGTAAGGTCCAGACATATCAAACCGCTGCAATTAGAAAACATGTATTGCATATTCTTCACATTCTTAGTGTCAAAACCCCTGACATCCAAACCGGTCAAACCTCTGCAACCACCAAACATGGAATCCATATATACTACGTTACCGGTATCAAAACTGCTCACATCCAGACTCCTTAAACCGGAGCAAGCCTGAAACATAGCTTCCATACTGGTCACATTTGATGTATCAAAATCACTCAAATCCAGATTTGTCAAACCTGTACATCCATCAAACATATACGTCATGTTTTTTACTTTAGCAGTCTCAAAACCACTAACATTCAGATTTGTCAGACTTTCACACCTACTAAACATGCGATTCATATCTACCACGTTACCGGTATCAAAACCGCTCACATCCAGACTTGTCAGACTTTTACACCATTCAAACATGGAATTCATATATACTACGTTACCGGTATCAAAACCGCTCACATCCAAATTTGTTAGTTTATTACAATTCCTAAACATGTAACTCATACTCGTTACGTTTGAAGTGTCAAAACCACTCACATCCAGACCGGTCAAACTTCTGCATCCATAAAACATCCAGCTCATACTTGTTACGTTTGAGGTATTAAAATTTTTCATTTCAATGGTCTTTAGTTTACTAAGCCCCGCAAATAGCTTATACACACTTCCAACGGGCTTAAAGTCTTTCAGAATAATCTTTTCCACATCTGAACTTATCTCATAAATCAATCCATAGTCCCTTGACGTTTTGGTTTGTTCCAGCCCACTATCCTCACCGGTTATGGTCATCGTCTTGGTACTCTCGTCATAGCTCCATTGCACTCCGTTATTAGTGCCCAGTGTACCTGTGCGCACCGTTCCCTCAGCAGACACATCCATCGCCGGAATGCAAAACAGCACTGCCAACACCATGATACATAATACCAGATACTTTATGCTTTTCATCATAGATTGCTTCCTCCTTTGCGCTATCGCCGTTTATTTCATCATTTGCCTGTAAATGCATCCTACGGCAATTTTCCTTTTACGACACCTCTTCATTCTAACAAATATTCATTTGAAAAACAATTTAGAAACTATAACTTTCCCACTTCTTACACAATTGTAAGAAAAATCTCAATTCTCTTTAATTTTTCCTCTAATACAAGTTATGGCGTGAGACTTTTTACATTCTCACGCCATTTTTATATCTCCGTCTAAATTATTTAACTGTCAGAGTCGCTCCATTACTGGTTACCTTGTTGCCGCTTCCATCGGTAATCACACAGCGGTACTGATAACCGTTTCTGGCTGCGGTCCCTTGTACGGTAATGCTGTTTGACTTGGAGCCTGTCATGCCGGAGTTTGCCCATCCGCTCGCAGATGACGTTTTAACCTGCCACTGATAGCTTAGGTTGCTTCCGCTTGCTTCTACCTTAAATACCGCACTAGCTCCTTTTGTTACGCTCTGGCTGACCGGCTGGCTTGTAATCGTTAATGCGGGAGCTACTGTCAGAGTTGCGCCATTACTGGTGACTTTATTGCCGCTTCCATCGGTAATCACACAGCGGTACTGGTAACCGTTTCTGGCTGCGGTCCCTTGTACGGTAATGCTGTTTGACTTGGAGCCTGTCATGCCGGAGTTCTTCCATGTACCTGAAGCTGACGTTCTGAACTGCCACTGATATTTTAAGCCACCTCCTGTTGCAGTTACCTTGAATACTGCATTAGCTCCTTTTGCCACACTTTGGCTTGCAGGCTGACCTGTAATTGCAAGCTTAGGGACTACTGTCAGCGTTGCTCCGTTACTGGTCACCTTATTGCCGCTTCCGTCAATAACCACACAGCGGTACTGATAACCGTTTCTGGCTGTGGTTCCCTGTACGGTGATGCTGCCTGTGGTTGCGCCTGTCATGCCGGAGTTCTTCCATGTACCTGAAGCTGATGTTCTGAACTGCCATTGGTAACTTAATTTGCTACCTGTTGCAGTTACCTTGAA
>JAFXEW010000089.1 GCA_017513625.1 Lachnospiraceae bacterium
AGAGCATTGGAGAAACAATTTCGGGACCGCACCGGAGTTCACCGCGGATTTTTCCGTATCGGGAGCCGGAGCGCTGTACCTGATGATTCTGGTGATATGGCTGGTGACTCTGGCAGTGGCCCTGAAGCTTGGAAAAAGAAAGTATCTGATGATATTACCGATGCTTTCTGTGGGTATAGGGCTTTTGGTAAATATTAAGCCCACATGGCTTAGCCTGGCTTTTCTGTTTGTGGGTGTCATAATGGCGCTGATATTGGATAATGCGGCATTTGTGCGGCCCGCATATTGCTATGCGGCCCTGGCTGTGCCGGTGATTATTGCTTTGCTGGTACCACTCCTATTTCGAAGTAAGGCGGCAAATATCCTGGAGGTCAAAGAGGAGTATCTGGCTTTTCAGCAGAATCTTGAGACCAGTATAAAGGAGTTTAATTTTCAGAATTGGTTTGAAGAAGAGGCTGTTATATCCAATCGTGAGATGAAATATAAGGGCGAGGAGATGCTTCAGCTTTTTACCGATACATATGCCCAGAGCAATATTTTTTTACGGGGCTTCCATGGAAGTACTTATAAGGACGGCGTGTGGACAAAGGATATGAAGGACTTTTCTGCATGGTGCAGAAAGGAAAAAATAGATGAGGAAGAAGCGGCAAGGATACTGCTTCGCCTGCATAATACCGGCCGCGGACGGTTAGTATCGGATACGGACAGTTATACTCTGGTGTACACCGGTGAGAAAGATACCACAGCCTACTTACCCTACGGAACCAATCTAAAAAACAGTAAGGACCTTGCATTTACCCTGCAGGGAGATTATAAGGCTGTTAAGAAAAAGAAAACAGAGGAATATACAGTTTCGGGCTTGAAGCCAAATTATACAGGTATGCTGACTCTTAGGGAAGCCCTTACCGTCAGTGAGAAGGAATTTTATGATTGGTATGGTGATTATGCAGCGCAGCATTATTTGGAAGTGCCGGAGGACATGCCCGTGGTAAAGGAAATGGCCCGGGAAATTCTGGATAGCAGGATTAAGGGGCAGGAGACCGGAACGGATGCTCATAAAAAGGCAAAAGAAAGAATAAGACTGGTAAACCTGGTGGCAGAAAAACTGAGCCGGGAATACAAATACACTTTAAAGCCGGACAGGCTTCCTGCGGGGCAGGACCCGGTGGAATATTTCCTTTCCGAAGGGAAGAGGGGATATTGTATTCATTTTGCATCTGCCGCGGTATTGATTTTACGGGAGATGGGTGTGCCCGCCAGATATGCTTCGGGCTATCTGGCAAATCCTAAGAAGGCTGAGTTCAGGGGCGGTAAATATTTTGTCAGTGTGAAAGACTCTGCGGCACATGCATGGGTGGAAATTTATCTGGATGAATACGGATGGTTACCCGTGGAGGTCACTCCCGGTAGCGGGTATGGTAATGACCCTTCCCAGATGCCTGCAGACAATACTCCGGAAAGTACGGAGTCTTCTGCAGAGGATGAAACGGTGGAAAGTTCAGAGACCGGTGAAGAGGAATCTGCTTCTTCTACAGAGGAGGAATCTGCGGAAGAAAGCTCCGAAGAGTCCAAGGAGCGCCCGGGTATGTGGGGAGACGGAGACGGTACAGGAAACGGTACGGGAGAAGACTCCGGGACCCCGGCAGGGATTATCATCGGAATCCTGGCGGTGCTTGCCGCAGGCATGTTTATGCTACGTCTGGGAAAAGTGAAACGCGGACGTGTGGGCAGGCTGGAGATTTATATGCGGCGGGGCGACACCAGGCGTGCGGTCAGACTTATGAACAGATATGTGTATCAAAAGCTGGGCGGCGGTAAGAGCAGGACGAATACGGACAACAGTTATTTCGGACTGCTCCGGAAACGTTTTCCTCAGATTGATGAAAAGGCATGGAATCAATACATTGATGCGGTGCAGAGGGCCACTTATTCCAAGGGCCGTATCAGCGTGGAAGATATGAAGCAGTGCTATGCAGTTTACACAGAGATTATGAAACAGGAGTAAATAGGGAAGGCCGGCGGTCGGTGCACCGCCTGCTTCCGGGCCGGATATGAATGGTCGGGAAGGAGAACCGGATGTTTGGAAAATTATATTTATGCGCTACGCCCATAGGGAATTTGGGCGATATGACACCCAGAGTGGTGGAGACATTACAGAGCGTGGATCTGATTGCTGCAGAGGATACCAGAAACAGCATCAAGCTATTGAATCATTTCGGGATACATACGCCCATGACCAGTTATCATGAGTATAACAAGGTGGAAAAAGCCCATGCCCTGGTGGATAAGTTGCAAACGGGCCGGAATATAGCCTTGATAACGGATGCAGGTACGCCAGCCATTTCCGACCCGGGAGAGGTGTTAGTGCAAATGTGCCACGAGAGAGGAATCACAGTGACTTCCCTGCCGGGACCGGCAGCCTGTATCACAGCACTTACACTGTCCGGACTCAGTACCCGCAGATTTTGTTTTGAAGGCTTTCTGCCTGCAGACAAAAAAGAAAAGGTCGCAGTGTTGAAGGAACTGCAGCAGGAAAGCCGTACCATGATTCTGTATGAGGCGCCCCACCATTTAGTGCGGACCTTAGAGGAGTTGTATCAGGCGCTGGGGGAGCGTAAAATTACACTTTGCAGGGAACTGACTAAGAAATTTGAGACCGTATTCCCTACCACATTGGAGAAAGCGCTGGAGTATTATCAGACCGAGGAACCCCGTGGTGAATATGTACTGGTGGTGGAAGGAAAGAGTCTGGAAACCAAGCGCCGGGAAGAGATTGCATCCTGGCAGGATATGAGTATAGAGGAGCACATGGCCTATTATGAAAAACAGGGAATGGACTCCAAGACTGCTATGAAACAGGTGGCCAAGGACAGAGGAGTGGGAAAGCGTGAAATATACGGATACCTCCATGGAAATGAATAAGATGCGTGATAAATATTTAAAAATTCCGGCAGATATATTGGAAAATGCCCGCAAACAGTTTTGTGCGGATACCTGTCTTAGTTGGGAAGATTATATCAGAGAGCCCGGAAAAAAAGTTTATATTCAAAAGACCGCTTACGAACCGGGCCGTATCTGTGTGGATAGGGAAGATGCCCGCAGATATTCCAAGGGAGATGCTTTTTTTAATGCCATCATATGCCTGGGACAATTGTTTCTGACAGTGGATGAGTGCATTTATGAATGGGCCGTGGCAGAGTTTGAAGATTGCAAGCCGGAATGGTTTTGCAGCTTTGATAATTTGCGTAAGATAGACAGGAAACTGCAGGAATACGGCAGACAAATCGGAGATACCCATCTATATTTCCTACCAAGCCAAGGAATACTGGAAGAAAGTGACACGTGCGTCAGAAAGAGTGAGATAAACGGATTGCCCCTGGAATGGTATGAAGAGGAAGAGATTGAAAGGTTCCGGGATGGCAACAGATTCCCGCATGCCCTGGGTTATTTGCAGGGACAGCCGGATGTGCTTGCAGTGGCCGCATTGCGCGAGGGAGAAAGGTATGATGTGGAGGAAGCGGGTACCCGGTGCGGGGAAGAAGCGCACGGTGCAGAGCAACAGGATACTGAGGCTGTGCAAGGGAAGGTCTATGATCAGAATGCCATGGCAGGAATGTCCGGTGTGAGCCGGGACGGAACCTACTTGTGGCAGGTAGGAATAAATGTAGATAAGGAAATGCGCGGACGTGGACTGGCAGCAGGCCTGGTAAAGGAGCTGACAATGGAGCTGCTCCGAAGAGGGGTTACACCCTTTTACGGTACGGGTGAAGCGCACAGCATATCCAGAAGTGTAGCATTAAAGGCCGGTTATGTACCTGCCTTTGCATCCGTATATGCGGTGCGTGCAGATAGTTGAATTGTGAATAATTGGGATATAAGTGAAACATGCCTTTGCCAATGAAAGATTTTTTCTGGAAAGTAGAATAGCAGCGGGCGGATGATAAGGCATGTGACAGGAGGATGAATGGCTTCTACAAATTGTGACATGTGTGTCAATTATGTATATGATGAAGATTATGAATGTTATACCTGTATGGTGAATCTGGATGAGGACGAAATGTATCGTTTCCTTTCCGGCACCCAGCAGGCATGTCCTTATTACAGACTGGACGATGAATACGGAGTAGTGCGACATCAGATTTAGATGAAGGAGCTTCGAATGAAAGCAGTAGAAAAGAGAGATTATCTGGTCAAAGAAATATTAGTACCCTTGTTAAAAGAGGCCGGTTTTAAAAAGAAAAAGACAGTTTGGTGGAAGGAACTGGAAGACGGTTATTTATTTGTGTATATGAAAAACAGCCAGTTTAACAGTCAGGAAACGGGCTGTTCTTTTGGCTTTCAGTTCAGTGCTTCCTATGCAGCTGATATCAGGGAAAAAGTCGAAAATCAATGGATATATAACCAGCGCAGTTGTATAGGAGAGGGAGCATTTTTGCCTTATTTAGGATATTTGTCTCCCAATAGGGACAGCCTGGGATACAGGATTGACGGTTATCGGAACGGTCAGCTTACGAATGTTCCTTTGGAGGAGATATGCACCCAAATCAGAGAGGATTTTGAAGTCCGTATTTTGCCCTCATTGATGCAAATAGATAATGTGGAAGCCTTTGAAAAGTTAAAGGAAGCCTTGAATAAGGGCAATGCCACCGTAGAAAATGTACTGACGGCATATTATGCCATGATGCAGATGCTTTGCTGCGCGGAAAGTAATCTGCCTCAGGCGATTCAGTACCACAAAGAAAGCGGACTTTCGGCAGAGGAGGTCCGTTCCCATTATGACTGGCTGGCTATTATTGCGAATAATTCCATGTGGCCGGATAATGATGCAGCATCGTTTATAGAGAAGGTGTTGGCCATGTGCGGAGAAGGCAGGTAAATAGCCTGAAAGGGCATATAGAGGTGAAAGTATCGGCCATGCCCCGCAGAGCAGAGTTTTTGTGTGGAAATCAGCAGGGTGTTGCCCGCCGAAGGGCACATGGCACATAAGTATATGAATTTGCCCCGCTGTGAGCCGGGAAACGGGGCATGGAAGTGAAGTTTTGTGGTATTTGCCCTTAAACACATCAAAACTATGGCATATTAGTGCTTGGGGGTGTGAAAACGGGGCATGGGAAGTATCCTTTTCTGTATATGCCCAATAAGGCACTGACTGCGCCATCGGGGCATGGGATAACGGATATTAAAAGGCCGGAGGCGGAATCAGAATGTGTGACTGGTGTGGTTTCAGATTTGTGTAGTCAGGAATAATATGCGAAAGATTATGGTCTGTGCAGAAATGATTATACATGGAGATATTACAAATGTGTATAATGAGAGATAAATAGTTATGAGAAGAAAAGACAGAGAAATTACGGACAAAAACAGAATAGAAGAGTTTATAGCTACGGAACAGATACTGCGCGTTGCATTTTATGATGATGGAGAGATTTACATAGTTCCTGTAAATTACGGATATTTCTTTGACGGACAATATGTTTTCTATTTTCATGGAGCTAAGGCAGGACGTAAGTATGAACTGGCTAAGAAAGGGCCGTCAGTGGGTTTTGAGATAGATGGGAAGTATTCTTTGGTGGCGGGAGAAGAAGCTTGTGATTACTCCGCTACTTTTCAAAGCGTGGCAGGTACCGGGATTTTGAACCTGGTAGAAGATGATGCTGAAAAGATAAAGGGACTGAACACTATTATGAAACAAACCACATCCGAAGATAAATGGCACTACAGTAATGAAATGTTGGATGCTGTCGCGGTATTCAGATTGGATGTGAAAAAGCTTTCCTGTAAAGGGAAATGATGTACCAATGAACGCATTGTACCCTGTAAGCGGCAAAGGAGGAAGCAATATGTCAGACGAATTGCAATTTGAAAAGTCCTGCGGTGCGGTTGTGTATTGTGAAAAGGAAGAAGGCATAAAATACCTGCTTGTATGTGAGCATGGCGGATTCTGGGTTTTTCCCAAGGGGCATATGGAAGCCGGAGAGTCGGAACAAGAGACTGCTTTGAGAGAGATAAAAGAAGAAACGGGTTTGGATGTTACATTTGTGGAGGGCTTTCGGGTGACGGACGAACACAACCTGGCGCGGGAAGGACGGCCCAATACTATTAAGCAGACGGCTTATTTCCTGGCAAAATATGAGGAGCAGATATTTATTCCTCAGGAGGCGGAGATATCCCAAATTGCGTTACTGGATTTTGAAGAGGCCATGGACATACTGCAATTTGGCAGTTTCAAAGATATACTGAAGCAGGCGCATGGGTTCTTGGAGCGGGAAGGTCGTTAGGTGTAGAAAGGACAATAGTCCGTTAGTGTTTTGGCCCAATCAGACAAAACTGTCTGGTTGAAAAACGTCTTTTTCTCACCTTATGACGTGTTTTTCCATCAGCTGCTGTATGATAATTATCAGGAAGAAATAGCAGAAATGTTTGGTGTATCATCAAGAAGTGTTTCACGATGGGAAAACAGAAACACGATGCCGGATTTAGGAATTCTTGTTGAACTGGCTGATTATTATGATGTGGATATCAGAGAAATTGTTGATGGTGAAAGGAAAAGTGAAAAATTGGAAAGAGAGACAAAAGAAACCTTATTGAGGGTTGCGGATTATGCTGATAGTGGAAAAAAGCAGGCTTTGAATAAGAAAAAAGCGATTATCTTTATTTGTTGCGGGGTAATCATCTCATTGATGATAGCAATAGCTTATCTTGTTTTTTATTTATTTTCTCAACAATATAACTCAAAGGGAATAAGCAGTTTATTGTGTATAACGATTGATCAAAGTTATCCCAAGGAGTATATAGGGGAACTTGAGAACTACAGCATTTACGTTGAAAAGTTGAAAACAGATGAATTGTATTTTATATCGGTAGATGCAGAGAGGATTTCACTTGGGGACGCCGTTGCGAAAGAATTGGTATCAGTAAAAGATTGGAGAAAGAAAGCATGGGATACACTAATGGATGGAGATACCGAAATCTTGCGTTATGAGAATTATGAGATTGCGATAATTGATGGGGATTGTATAATAAGGCCAATTACAAAATAAAAGAATGCGAAAAGATAATCTCGGAAAAGCAGATTTCAGCTTTGACGAGCTTTAGCCATGCCGACAGCCCCATAAGCGGGGAATCCCGCTTGTGGGGCTGTCGCGGCGTTCGCCTTACTTTCCAATGGCTAAATATGCTCTTGCGTGTGCAGGCACCCGACGAGCATATTCAGCCATTGTCGCGGCGTTCGCCGTATGCATCCTCGCTTAAATATGACTGTTTGTGAGCAAGCTCCCAACAGTCATATTAAGCTCGTCTGCGCATGGCTCAGGGCTAACGCGCATATATTTATCCAAAGGCTTTGTTGAGGGGAAGGTATGTTAAATTATATATGGGCTGTGATGATTCTGGTGGGAATTGTATGCAGTATTTTTACGGGACGGATGGATGAGCTGGCGGATGCAGCGTTAAACAGTGCGGGGGATGCGGTTTCGTTATGTATTACCATGGCGGGAATTGTGGCACTGTGGATGGGGCTGATGGAGATTGCTAAGGAGGCCGGATTGATTCAGAAGATGGCGAGTGGAATCGGTCCGTTTCTGAATTATCTGTTCCCGAATATTCCCAAGGGTCATGAGGCCAGGGAGTATATTGCCACGAATCTGGTGGCCAATATACTGGGACTGGGATGGGCCTGTACGCCGGCGGGCTTAAAGGCCATGGAGGCGCTTTCGGCTTTGGAGCGGGAGCGGGAAACCCGGGAAACTCATGTGGCAAGTGATGAGATGTGTACTTTTCTCATCCTGAATGTGTCATCCCTGCAGTTGATTCCGGTGAATATGCTGGCCTATCGCAGTCAGTACGGAAGTGTGAATCCTACTATTATCATCGGACCAGCCATTGTGTCTACGTTAATCAGTACTTTTGTGGCGGTTATTTATTACAAGTGGAAAACCCGTAACAAAGGGAGGGGCGCGGCATGAAGATTTTGTCTATGGTTTCGGATATCATCATTCCCTGTATTATTTTTGGCGTAGTGGGATACGGACTGATAAAAAAGGTAAAGGTATACGAGTGCTTTCGCAAGGGAGCCGGAGAAGGGCTGAAGACAGTGGTTGATATACTGCCCACACTTGTGGGGTTGATGGTGGGTGTGGGAATCCTGCGCAGCTCGGGCTTTTTTGATATTCTGGGCATGGTACTTAATCCGGTTACTTCCCGCATCGGGGTGCCCACGGAGCTGATTCCTCTCCTGGGGGTGAAGATATTTTCCTCTTCGGCGGCTACGGGGCTGGTGCTTGATATTTTTAAAGCATATGGGCCGGATTCTTACATAGGGATGGCTACTTCCCTGATGATGAGCTGTACGGAAACCATTTTTTATACCATGAGTGTTTATTTCCTGGCGGCAAAGGTCACCAAGACACGGTACACCTTAAAAGGAGC
>JAFXEW010000090.1 GCA_017513625.1 Lachnospiraceae bacterium
TATATTAAGGTACGAGGAGGTTCTCCCGATGAAATACCAGAATTATAAAATATCGTATGGTTCGATGGAACAGTTGTATTCCATCGTCAGTACGGCTGTTTATGACTGGAATGACCAGCTGAGTTTGTTGGAAAGTGCATATACGGAATTGATAGAACTGGAATCCTTCCAGGCTACCGCCGCGCAGTCTGCCAAGGCATACTTGAAGGAGGTGCACGGGACCCTTGTATTAGCCATACAGCAGATGATAAATAATTATCAGGCAGAGCTTTTGCTGTACAAGACAGGATTTTACGGAATTGATTCGAATATATATGCCTGTATACCGGAAGAAGCGGTGCTGAAAGTAAAGAATACCCTCAGCAGTGAAGCTGTGGCATTGTCAACAATAGGACAGAATGTAGAGTCAAGTATAGACAGTGTATCAGACATATTCTGGGTGGGGAAACCCACCAAATATGCGCTTCAGGGAGTGATAAATACATTTAATACCGACATTGAAGAATACAGGCTGTCCATAGATGATTATGAGATGCGGAAAATCTCATCATATACGACAACAGTAAGAGCGGCACTGGATGCATTGCAGGCGACCGTAAAGGATTATCTGAATAACGGAACGAATATAGCCAGTTATCAGGCGGGTTCCATTACAGGTAATACATATATGCTGGATTTATATACAAAGGTACAGGGCTGTACGGATCAGGTCGCTGCCAAAACGGATGCGATAGAGCGTGCTGTCCAGAAACAGGGCGAAGTATATGAACAGATACAGAAAGATTATGAAGCAGCATGCGAAGCCAGAAAAGATAAGGGTACCTCAAATATGATAATGGGTGGCCTTGCTGTTGTGGCAGGTACGGCAGCGATTGTTTTTACTGCAGGAATGGCAACACCGATTGTGGCAACAGCAGTGGTTACAGGATCATGTACCATAGCCTATGGCGCAAGCAATATGGCAGAGGGAGCTCAGGATTTTTATTATGGCTGTATCGGAGACCTGGAGTCCGGAGCATGGAATCCCATCCGGGACACGGTATTTGCAGGTAATCAGAAGCTCTATGATACATGGGGAAGCCTGAACATGACCGTTGCAATGGTTTGCGTACCGGCAGGCCAGGCGGCCAATGCGGCTGCAGGTTCCAGTACTTCGGTTGTGGTAAAGAGTGCCCTGAAAAAGGCCGGAACAGAATTGGCAAAGGACCAGGTATTTGATTTTGCCAGTGGGCATGTAGTGGATTATCTGGCACAAAATGTGAACTTATCCCAGACACAAAGAACGCTGTTAAATATAGGCATTAGTATTGGGCTGGAAAAAGGAGCAGATGCACTAGGTAATTCAATTACCGGAAGTAATGGAAAACTGCCTACGGACAAAATGACCTATGAAGATGCGAAAGCCTATAACATAGAAAACGGGCTGGTTGATAGTGTAGGTAATGAAATTCCTCTGTCAAAGATTGATTTTGCAGAAAAATATAGCTCCGATTTGGAAAAGTCCTTGGTAGAACTGGCTGCAGAGAAGAAAGTAGTTGAGATGACATTAAAGCATAATGGAGATGCATCAGTAGCAACCGGACCCAAGATAGAGGACCCGGGCATAGCGAAGGATGGAGCCAAGATAGAAGGTACCGGAGATGTAGCAACTACAGTGACAGGTCCTAAGGTGGAAAATCCCGGTGTTGCGAAGGATGGTGTGCAGATAGAGAATGCAGGCGACGCTGCTACTACTGCAACGAGCGGACCTAAGATAGAAGATCCGGGTATTGCGAAAGATGGAGCCAAAATAGATGGCAGCGATAATGTCGAGGGAGCAAATACAGGTAACAAATATTCTGTGTTTGGAGAAATGACAGAGGCTGATGGTACCAAATATAGTAATTGGATGAAAGTAAGAGAAGGTGAAGTTTATACAAATTATGTTCAGGCAGGTAAAGAATTATCAATTAAATTGGAAGTTGATGGATATAAAATATTGAAAACGGAAGATGCAACAATTGCTAATGCAGACTGGTATGATATGGGCTTTGATAAGCCTCCAATTGCAGAAAAAACGATGGCATATACGGTTGAAGCAGGAAATCATTCGTATTCAAGAGTGTTTTTGGAAGGATATAATAATCCTATGAGTACATTTATTATTAGGACGGATGATATTGCTGGATTAAATGCGCAAGAAATTGCAGAAAAATTAGCATTACCCAGAGTTCCTAATAGAGTGGTCGAAGTAGAGTTGCCACCTTCAACACCATTAGAAGTTAGTATAACAGGTCCACAACCTGATTGGGGGACTATTGGTGGAGATGTTCAATTTGCAATAAAAGATGTTGATTTGAATCCGCAGTGGTTTACTAATATTAAAAATTTGGAATAGGAGACTAACACGATGATAGTAAATGGTAAAAGTCTTAAAATTAATGAAACGGAAATAGAATTAGAGTATACAATACAGAAATGTATAGAGTACGACAATCAAATTGTTATATTAATGTATGATGAAGCTATCATTCCAAATAATGTTTTGTGTTTTGATAATCAAGGGAAAGAGTTATGGAAAATAAATGATATCTTGAATATACCAAGACCGACTGGAAATGTTGACGTAATTAAAGAAAGTGATAATATTTTGACGGTTCATTCGGTATTGGGTATGGTTTTTAAAATTGATATTGAGAAAAAAGTGTTGATAGAAAAGATATATTTGCGATAGTACAATCATAAGTGAAAGCTTACTATCAACTAAATAATCCATCAGGAGAGCCAGTACGGGAATCCGAGGATTGTGTTGATTGATATGAAACGTAAGCAAGGGGTATTTGTTGGCTAAGTAAAACAGGCACTAGTGCTTATAAGGGAAGTATACTATATTAAGGTACGAGGAGGTTCTCCCGATGAAATACCAGAATTATAAAATATCGTATGGTTCGATGGAACAGTTGTATTCCATCGTCAGTACGGCTGTTTATGACTGGAATGACCAGCTGAGTTTGTTGGAAAGTGCATA
>JAFXEW010000091.1 GCA_017513625.1 Lachnospiraceae bacterium
AATTAGAATATACAGATAAACCAAGAGCAGAGTTTAAACTTGCGGATGGAGAAGAATTTGTGGCAGCCTATGAGTACTGCAATTTACATGGGTTATGGAAGAAATAAGATATAGCAAATAGAGGTACAAATTTCAGTTTTCACGTGCTTTTATAATTGCAGATAAAGAGAAGATAGAAAGGCAGAGCCTGTAGGTTCTGCCTTTTTTCGGTCTTAAAATATTAAGCAGCATGGATTAGGTAAATCCTTGCCACATACTCTGTATTCTAATTTGACAAAAGGACACACTTAGTTTATTATCAGTATGGTTAGAAAGCTAATTAGATATCTAAAGGAGAAGGAGTATGAAAAAGAAATTTGGTTTCATTGCCGCGATGATGTGTGCGGTAATGGTACTGGGTGGCTGTGGTAAGGACAGTGCGACCGGAAATGATGCTACGGTGTCATCTGAAACAGAGCAGGTGCAGGATGCAGAAACAGAATCTGTATCAGAGGAAGCATCTGCGGAAATAGCCGAAACAGAGGAGAGTTCGGAAGAGTCAAATATTCAGTCTGCGGAGGAAAGCATTGAAGCATCTGCTACAGCAGAGATACAGGAAGTAGGACCTGAAAGCATTGAAAATGCTGAGCCAACGGAAGAATCTAAGGAGGAAGAAACAGTGGAAAGTACTCAGGAAACAGTAGAAGTAACAGAACCATACAAAATGCCGGTAAACGCAATTCTTATGCGTAAGGGCGTGAAGTATGGACAGATGAAGCAGATTACATATGAATCCAAAACCACAGGAACCGTGCGTAAGGCAAATATTATTTTGCCGGCAGGATACAGCGAGGACCAGGAATATCCCGTACTTTATCTGCTGCATGGTATCGGCGGAGATCACAACGAATGGAAAGGCGGTATGCCTGAAAAAGTAGTGCCCAATGCAGCAGCAGACGGTAATACCAGACCCATGATTGTGGTAATGCCCAATGTACGTGCACGTGCCAATGATGCAGGTAATCCTGCAGACACATACAGTAATGAGCATTTTCTGGCATTTGATAATTTTATAAATGATTTACGTGATGACCTGATGCCTTACATGGAAGCAAATTATTCTGTGGCAACGGGTAAGGAAAATACAGCGATTGCAGGTCTTTCCATGGGAGGAAGAGAGGCTCTCTATATCGGACTTACCATGCCTGAGACCTTTGGCTATATCGGCAGTTTCACACCGGCCCCCGGTCTGCTGGGCGGACAGATTGCAGAAGCTGATTTTAAACTTCCTGAGGGAAGTGATAATTATATTATGATTATGGCCGGAAAACAGGATGGGGTGGTAAGAGAATTCCCTAAGACATACAGTGATGCCCTGACCAAGAACGGAGTAGAGCATGTTTTCTACGAAACAGAAGGTGGCCATGAGTTTTCTGTGTGGAAAAACGGTTTGTACAATTTTGTGAAAAATATTTTTCCTGCCGAATAAGAGTATTCTTGTAATATGGGGGATTATTTGCTATTCTGTAAGCAAGAGATTACAGTTTTTAGTTTGAAATAGAAATGGTAAGGTGATAGAAGTGAATTATTTTCATGTTTCCTTAATCAGAGCGGCAGCGGCACACAGAAAGTACTGCAGGCAGAAATTCCAGGTACTTGGTCTGACAGAAGGCCAGCCCAAGGTATTGACGAAATTACGTGGTATGGAAGGCTGCAGACAGAAGGATCTGGCCCAGGCCTGTCGTGTGGAGCCCGCTACCATGACATCACTGCTGAAAAAAATGGGGCAGAAGGATCTGATCTATAAAGAACCCCTTTCCCTTGCAGGGGGTAAGAGAGCTCAGGGCATTTATTTGACTGAACATGGTCGTAAAATGGCCGATGAAGTGATGGAAATTATGAGTGAAATGGAACATGTGGGATTCGAGGGTTTTACACCCGGTGAGTGGAACGAGTTCCTGAAATTGTTCCAAAGGGTTTCAGAAAATCTGGAAAAACAGGTTGGGATAAGTGAATAAGTATTAAAAAAGGAGCGCAGCTTACATATGGCCGCGCTCCTTTTTGCGTATCAGCAATGTGCCAACATGATGTTGACGAAAGGCAGAGCCGGGACATGAATACCGAATCTCAGCCGGTTGCGGGAAAAAGGTATCGTAAACTATTCAAGAGCCATACGTTTCACTGTTCCGAAGGCACGGGTAACTGCAGGAACCAGCAGAATCAGAATAGTAATTCCTGCCTCCGCAAAAATGTAGATGCCGTTGTATACGCAGGAGTAGGCAAGAGGATTCCAGCCCTCCCATGCATAGGTGCCGAAGAAAATGCAGCCGGATAGGACTGCGAAGAAATAGCGCCCCAAAACGGCCAGGATATATCCTTTCAGCAGACCGTGCTTTGAATTGTGGAATGCGCCGGAAAGTCCCAGGGCACCGAAGGCCAGCAGATAGTCCACTACCAACTGCATGGGGAAAAGAATATACGGATCTACAAGCATTTGCAGAATGCCGTATGCCACACCTGTCATGATGCCTGCGCCAAGTCCGAAGAGATAACCCGGCACACAGATAATCAGCATGGAAAGCAGGGTGATAGAGCCGCCGGTAGGAAATGAAAAGACTTTAATGTTGGATAGTACGGTTCCCAGAGCAATGGCCAGGGAACAAAAGGTCAGCTGCTTCACCGTCAGTTTCAGGGAATGTTTCCGGACAAAGACCAGTGTCAGTGCCAGAAATGCCAGGATCAGTACAAAAAGAAGGACATTTCCGGCAGTGGTGGGAACGTAAGTGGTTTCCCCCCATTCGTTAACAACAACTTCATAAAACATAAAAAAACCTCCTTTGATAGCAAGGAGGGACATCATCTGATCCGATAAAAGTATCTGCGTATGGCCATAAACCGTAAACACTTATATGAATCTGCTTCCTTACGCCGGTATTACCCGGGTCAAGTAGTGAGGGTTAGAATCCTAGGATTCATTCTCAGCGATGTGCACCCCTAGCGCTTATGTAATTTTACACTAGAAATATAATGTACTGCCAGGCTTTTGTCAAGGGGTAAGTTGTTTATAAAAAAGGAATATGGTACAATTCAAACGAAGCATGCATAGGACTTCATAGTAAAAAGATAGGACAAAGAGTTATGAATAAAGAGAATCTGGTGGTAGGTCTGCTGGCACATGTGGACGCCGGCAAGACCACACTTGCAGAAGGAATTTTATATAAAGCAGGTAATATCAGAAGCATGGGCCGGGTGGACCATGGCAATGCACATCTGGATACGGACGGCATGGAAAAGGACAGAGGTATTACCATTTTTGCCAAGCAGGCCGGGGTAACATGGAAGGACAGAAATATCACACTGCTGGATACGCCGGGGCATGTGGATTTTTCCGCAGAGATGGAGCGGACTCTGCAGGTGTTGGATGCTGCGGTACTGATTATTAGTGCAGGGGACGGCATCTCAGGGCATACTAAAACTTTATGGCGGCTTTTGAAAACTTATGACATTCCCACTTTTTTGTTTGTAAATAAAATGAATCTGCCGGGAACGGACAGAGATTGGCTACTTACCGTACTTCAGAGGGAACTGTCGGAGAATGTGGTGGCATTTGACGGAGAGGACCGGGACAAAAGAAACGACAGCCTTGCTATGTGCGTGAGTCTTTGATGGAGGAATATCTGGAGACAGGAGACATTGCAAGCGAAAGTATACAGAATGCAGTACGAAACAGGCAGGTCTTTCCCTGTTATTTCGGTGCGGCCCTGGTGCTTCAGGGAGTGGAAGCATTACTGGATGGTCTGGTCGAGCTGGGCGTGACGCCGGAGTATCCGGAGGAATTCGGCGCAAGGGTGTTTAAAATCAATCGTGACAGTAACGGAAAGCGCCAGAGCTTTTTGAAAGTTACGGGTGGAGAACTGGCAGTAAGAATGCCGGTAAATACCGGAAGAGAACAGCAAGGTACGGAGCAAAAGGTGGATCAGATCAGAATCTATGACGGCAGTAAATACACCACGGTAGACCGGGTAAAAGCCGGAGGTGTCTGTGCAGTTACGGGACTGTCGGATACCTTTATCGGACAGGGACTGGGATATGAAGAAAGTGGAGAAAAGCCGCTTCTGGTGCCTGTGATGTCCTGTGAAATGATTCTGCCGGAAGGCAGTGATCCTTTAAAAGTGCTGGGGCAGCTCAGGCTTTTGGAGGAAGAAAATCCGGAGATACAGGTGGTCTGGAAGGAGGACCTGCGTAAGATACAGGTGCAGGTCATGGGAGATATCCAGACGGAGATACTGCAAAAGCAAATGAGGGACCGCTTCGGAGTAGAAGTGGGATTTGGTGACAGCAGCATCGTATATAAAGAAACAGTGGCGGAACCGGTGATTGGAATCGGACATTTTGAACCCCTGCGTCATTATGCGGAAGTACATCTGCTGATTACGCCGGGAGAGCCGGGCAGCGGTATCCAGGTGGGGTCCATGTGCAGTGAGGATATCCTGGATAAGAACTGGCAACGGTTGATACTGACCCATTTGGAAGAAAGAAAGCATCCCGGAGTGCTGATAGGAGCCCAGCTTACGGATGTGCATATCATGATTTTGTCGGGAAGAGCCCATAAGAAGCACACGGAGGGCGGGGATTTCCGGCAGGCTACTTACAGAGCAGTGCGGCAGGGGCTGCGCCGTGGTAAAAGTGTGCTCCTTGAGCCGGTATTCTCCTTTTCTATGGAGGTGCCTGCAGAGTCGGTGGGCAGGGCCATGACGGATATCCAGCGCATGAGCGGCAGATTTGAAGGCCCCTTTTTGAAGGAAGATACAGCGGTGCTTACGGGAACGGCGCCTGTGGCCACCATGCAGAGTTACCAGAGGGAACTAAGTGCATATACTGCAGGCAGAGGACAACTGACTTGTACGCTGAAAGGCTACGAGCCCTGCCATAACACAGAGGAAGTATTGGCGGCGAATCCCTATGTACCGGAAGAAGATGTGGCTAATCCCACAGCCTCGGTATTCTGTGCCCACGGAGCCGGATTTGTAGTGCCTTGGGATCAGGTGGAACAGTATGCCCACATGATATCTTCTGTTACGGACAAGGGATGCATGACGGGGGCACGTTACATGGAAGAGGAGGACATGACTGTAGCCGGAGCCGGAGGTAACGGGGCGAATAGTGCAGACGGCACCGGTGAACGCTATATTTCCATGGAAGAGATTGAGGAGATCTTCAGACAGACCTATGGCAGAAAGGGTGGTCAGGATAACCGGTATAAACGGTATCATAGAGGCTCTGCACCCAGAAAAATCAGCACCGATACCGGTTATGGACGGGGGATGGCAGGTTCGCCCGATTATCAGTATAAAGGCAGAGATAAGACAAAGGAATATCTCCTGGTAGACGGATACAATATTATCTTTGCATGGGAAGAACTACGAAGTCTGGCAGAGCGGAATATGGACAGTGCCCGGGACAAACTGATGGATATTTTGTGTAATTATCAGGGATATACGGGATGCATACTTATATTGGTATTTGATGCTTACAAAGTGCCCAATAATCCGGGTTCCCGGTTACAGTACCACAACATCCATGTGGTGTATACCAAAGAAGCGGAAACCGCGGACCAGTATATCGAAAAAACCGTCCATGAACTGGCGCGGAAAGAGCAGGTGACGGTGGCTACTTCCGACGCTTTGGAACAGATGATTATCTGGGGTGACGGTGCCCGCAGAATGTCTGCGGGAGGTCTTTTAGAGGCCTGCCGTCAGGTCAGCGGACAGATACGGGAATATATAGACAGGATGTAGCAAAAAATGCATATTCTTTCGCAAGGACTAAAGAGAGACAGGGTGGAAAATTTGCTACACTTGTGGTATGTGAAATACAAAAGATTGTATGATGGAAGCAATGATTATTACACGGAGGATATGATATGGAAATCGTACAAAACGAAGCTAAAATCGAAGCATTCAGAGAGCGTGCCAAAGCATTGGTAGCGCAGATGACATTGGAAGAAAAGGTTTCCCAGACCTTACACGGCGCACCAGCCATTGAAAGACTGGGAATTAAGGCTTATAACTGGTGGAATGAAGGTCTGCACGGCGTAGCAAGAGCAGGTATTGCCACAATTTTCCCCCAGTCCATTGGTTTGGCAGCTACCTTTGATGAGGATTTTATTGAGGAAATAGCAGATGCAATTTCTACCGAGGGCCGTGCGAAATTTAATATGCAGCAGGCCAAGGATGATACAGACATTTATAAGGGACTGACCTTCTGGTCTCCCAATGTAAATATTTTCCGTGACCCCCGTTGGGGCCGCGGTCATGAGACCTTTGGTGAGGACCCCTATCTGACCTCCCGTTTGGGTGTGAGATTTGTAGAAGGTCTTCAGGGACATGATGAGAATTATTTGAAGGCTGCAGCCTGTGCAAAGCATTTTGCAGTACATAGCGGTCCTGAGGATATCCGCCATAGCTTTGATGCCATTGCCTCCAAGCAGGATATGGCTGAGACCTATTTACCTGCATTCAAGGCTTGCGTGCAGGAAGCGCATGTGGAAGCGGTAATGGGTGCTTACAACCGTACCAACGGCGAACCCTGCTGTGGCCACAAGACCCTGCTGAAGGATACTCTGAGAGATGAGTGGGGCTTTAAGGGACATGTAGTCAGTGACTGTTGGGCAATCAAGGACTTCCATGAGGGACATCATGTGACAGATACTCCCGTGGAATCCGTAGCTATGGCTATGAACAACGGTTGTGACTTGAACTGCGGTAATCTGTTTGTATATCTGAAGCAAGCGGTAGAAGAGGGCCGAGTGCCTGAGAGCCGTTTGGATGAGGCACTGGTAAATCTGTTCACCACCAGGATGAAGCTAGGGGTATTTGATGAGCTGGAGGCCAATCCTTTCAATAACATTCCTTATACTGTAGTAGATAGTAAGGAAATGAAGGAATTGAATCAAAAGGCGGCTGAGAAATGTATCGTTCTGTTGAAGAATGAAGATGATTTGCTGCCATTGGATAAGACTAAATTAAAAACCGTAGGTGTCATCGGTCCCAATGCTAATAACAGGCGTGCACTGGTAGGTAACTATGAGGGTACCGCATCCAGATATGTGACGGTACTGGAAGGTATTCAAGATTATCTGGGTGAGGATGTGCGTGTAATGACCTCCGAAGGTTGTCATTTATATCACATGAAGACTCAAATTCATGCAGTGGAAAATGACCGTATTTCCGAAGTGAAGGGTGTATGTGATGCCAGTGATGTCATTATCGCTGTCATGGGTCTGGATTCCGGTCTGGAAGGGGAAGAGGGTGACACGGGTAACGAATTCGCATCCGGCGACAAGCCCACCTTAAATCTGCCAGGTCTTCAGGAAGAGGTATTAAAGGCCATTTATGCCAGCGGTAAGCCTGTGGTACTGGTACTGCTTTCCGGCAGTGCACTGGCAGTAGACTGGGCTGACGAAAATGTACCCGCAATTATTCAGGGCTGGTATCCCGGTGCACAGGGTGGTAAGGCACTGGCAAATATTATTTTCGGTGAGAAGAATCCCGAAGGTAAGCTGCCCGTAACCTTCTACCGTTCCACAGATGAGCTGCCTGCATTTACGGATTACAGCATGAAGGGAAGAACTTATCGTTATATGGAAAATGAGGCATTGTATCCTTTCGGATATGGTCTGTCTTATACAAGCTTTGAATATAGTGATGTGGCAGTGGATACCACCTGTGTAGGTGAGGATGGAGTGGAAATCACCGCTACCGTAACCAATACCGGAGATCTGGCCGGCGGAGAGACTGTACAGGTATATGTAAAGGTATGTGAGGAAGGTACTCCCAATGCCCAGCTGAAGGGCATCCGCAAGCTGTATCTGGAAGCAGGACAGAGCGAAGTGGTAAGTATACAGCTGCCTAGGGAAGCATTCGGCCTTTATGATGAAGAAGGCGTGCTTCGCGTTAAGGAAGGCGCTGTGAAGGTATATATCGGCGGTCAGGCTCCCGATAGCAGAAGTGAGAAGCTGACAGGCCGGAAGGCTACGGAAATCGTACTTTCCGTATAGGAATAGGAAATAAAATGAAAAGGCTGTCGTATGAAACATGCGACAGCCTTTTCTGGAAAAAGAATATTGAAGGATGAAGATTATGGCAAAGAAGTGGACGCAGCTCTGGCTGCAGTATAAGCCCCGTAAGGATTGCGGAAATAAGGGATATTTTGAAAATGTATGGATATGCGGTTTTTCCGCGGAGCATAAGATAGTGGTTAATCTGTTGAAGGAAGTGGAAAAAGCGGCAGCAGGGATGCTGGATGTGCATCCCGATTTTAAGGAGTGGAGTGCGGATGAAACAGCCCATACAGGAATGCTTTTATGTAAATCAGAGGTATCCCATATAGGGGCCGAGGGTTATGAAATCAGTGAAAAGGCAGGTCTGCTTACCGTTTCTGCAAGGGAGGAAAAGGGCCTTTTATACGGTGTTTTCCATGTGCTCAGGCAGGTGGCTTTGGAGCAATCCGTAAGTGACTGTTACCTCTGTATAAATCCCGATAATCCATTGCGTATGTACAATCATTGGGACAATATGGACGGCAGTATAGAGCGTGGATATTCGGGAGAATCCTTCTTTTTTGCAAACAATGAAGTGATAGTGGATGAACGTATCGAGGATTATGCCAGACTGGTGGCAAGTGTGGGAATCAACGCTGTAGTGATAAATAATGTAAATGTAAAGGACAACGCCACGTGGCTTATTACGGACCGGTATTTTAAAGATGTGGCTAAGATGGCAGAAATCTTTGAAGGCTACGGGATTAAAATGTTTCTGTGTCTGAATTTTGCGGCGCCCATGGAGCTTGGAGGACCGGACAGCGCAGACCCCCTGGATCCGGAGGTGCGCAGGTGGTGGGAAAAGAAGATGGAAGAGGTATTTGAGGCCATTCCTAACCTGGGCGGCTTCTTGGTAAAGGCCGACTCCGAGGGACGTCCGGGGCCTTTTTCTTACGGACGCACACAGGCGGATGGTGCCAATATGCTGGCAGATATCATAAAAGACTACGGTGGTATTATCATCTGGAGATGCTTTGTATATAATTGCACCCAGGACTGGCGGGATTACAAAACAGACCGTGCAAGAGCGGGCTATGATAACTTCATTCAAATGGACGGGGACTATCATGATAATGTGATTTTACAGATTAAAAACGGACCCATGGATTTCCAGATCCGCGAGCCGATTTCCCCTCTTTTAGGTGGTCTGGTGAAGACCAATCAGATGCTGGAGGTCCAGATTGCCCAGGAATACACCGGACATCAGATTGATGTATGTTATCTGATTCCCATGTTTAAGGAGATATTGGATTTTCGGACTTACTGTGCTAAGGAAGATGACACGGTTGCAGACATCATCAGCGGCCGTACCTTTGGGAATAAAAACTGCGGTGTTGCTGCTGTATGTAACACCGGTAATGATGTCAACTGGACAGGTAATGATCTGGCAGCAGCAAATTTTTATGGTTTTGCCCGGCTTGCTTTTCAGACTTCTCTTACGGCAGAGGAAATTGCGGAGGAGTGGATTCGTATGACCATTTCCTGTGAGCAGGAAGTTATTGACACTCTCATGGGTATTTTGCTTCCTTCCAGGGAGATTTATGAGAATTATACCAGTCCCCTTGGCATCGGCTGGATGGTAGTGCCCCACGAGCACTATGGCTGTAGTGTAGATGGGTATGAGTATTCCAGATGGGGGACGTATCACAGGGCAGACCACTTGGGACTTGGTGTGGACCGTACCTATAACGGCACCGGATTCGTGGGTCAGTATCATGAACCCAATGTATCCATGTATAATGCTATAGGGACCTGTCCGGAAGAACTATTGTTATTCTTCCATCATGTACCATATACTTATCAGTTGAAGAGTGGCAAGAGTCTGATTCAGCATATTTATGACAGTCATTTCGAAGGAGTGGAGCAGGTGGAAGAGATGATACTTGCCTGGGAGAGTCTGGACGGAAAGATTGATGCAGATGTACATAGGACAGTCAGTGAGCGTTTCCAAAGGCAGCTCTTGAATGCAAAGGAATGGAGGGACCAGGTAAACTCCTATTTCTACCGCAAGAGTGGTATCCCTGATGAGAAGGGACGAAAAATATATTAGATTAGAGTGAAGACTATCGGGATGTCAATGTGATTTCCAATCATTTTTGGGTCTTGGTAATTTATTGACCTCGGCCTGTTTATAAGCTGGGACAAAAGCATCATGTCTGGGGTGACGGGAAAGCGAAGTTAAAAAGCTTTTTCTGTTACCCCAGGCATGATGCTTTTTTTAGACTATAAAAAGCGTACTGACCGTGCAAACAAGGTGCGGGGACGCCCGAAAAAGGTGCAGATAATGAGAGGGCAGAAGGTGCTATATGGTTGGTACAAGAATTCAGATGCGCTGGGAAAAATAGATATGAGGAAATATATAGTCGAAATAGGTTGATATATGTTAAAATAGGGGGTGATTAATATAATATAAGGTGATTCTGATGATAATATTTAAAATACTGGCGAATATGTACATAACTCTGTTGGGGCCTGTTATAGCAGGAATTGTTAATTCCTTGTGGTGTAAATGCGGAGCACTAAGAAGGTTACAGGTGCCCATGGATGGTGGAAAGCACTTCATAGACGGAAAGAGAATATTGGGAGATAATAAGACATGGAAGGGCTTTCTGGGATATATTATACTGAATATTATATGTATGGTCACATGGGGCTTTATTTGTGACAGAACTGGTCTGGAAAATTATAATATGTTTTACCAAAACGTGTCCAATTCGCTTATTAATAATTTGGTAATAGGTTCACTGCTTGGACTTGCCTATGGTATTTTTGAGCTTCCCAACAGTTTTTTGAAAAGAAGACTTGGTATAACCCCGGGCAAAAGTGTGAGCGGATTTACAAAGCTGTTTTTTGTATTCTTTGATCAGGCAGATTCTGTATTTGGATGTGTACTTGTGGTCTGTTTGTTTGCACCCATGTCAGTGGGTTTTTATATGCTTTATGTGGTGGTGGGTTCCATTACGCATATCATCATCAATATGCTTTTATACGTGTTGAAGCTAAGGAAAAATATGTTTTAAAAGGGGTACATTATGTTGCAGAGAATCAGTGAACCCATGGTGAATCAGGGGGAGAGTCTTGGAAATAAAGGGAAATTTCTGTGTGTTATGCGGCAGGCCGGTTTTCAGGTGCCCGATGGCATCATTCTGGACAGCAGTGAGTACAGAAAGTTTATAAACAAGGTCGGAATAGAACAGGAGTTGAATGCACTCCTTGCATCTGTAAATAAAGAAAATGTGGAAGCAGTAAGCTATGAGATTGCTGCATTATTCGAGGGAAAGTGTCTGGATAAGGCTACCATGGAGGAGTTATTTGCCGGGCTTGATAAGGATGCGTATTATGCAGTACGAAGCAGCGGAACCAAGGAGGATCTAGAGGAGCATTCCTTTGCGGGGCAGTATCAGACCTTTTTGAATGTGAAGGGACCGGAGGCTGTTGAAAGGGCGATTATTGATTGTTATAAGTCCATGTTTTCCCAGGTCAGTCTGAACTATCTGGTGAATCAGAATATGGATTTAAAGGATATTGCCATGTCCGTGGTGGTACAGGAGATGGTTGATGCGGAGTATAGCGGCATCTGTTTCACATTGAATCCGGTTACGGGCAATGATAAGGAAATGTTTGTGGAAGCCACCAGAGGACTGGGTGAAACTATTGTAAGCGGTAAAGTGGAGCCGGAGCAATATTACTATAACTGGTACGACAAAAAGGGACATTTCTCTGAGAGAAATACCATTTTCAGCCCGGAACAGCTGGAAAGCTTCGGAGAGATTTTCCTAAAGGTACAATTATTATTCGGCTATCCCTGTGATATTGAGTTTGCTGTCCGGGGAGGAGAATTGTTTTTATTACAGGCACGTAGAATTACCAGCATCAACTATGGTGCTTTGGAGGATATATGGTCTACCGCAGATTTCAAGGACGGAGGTGTGTCTGCAAGTGTATGTACGCCCTATATGTGGAGTCTGTATGAGTACATATGGGAGTTTACGCTGCGAAAGTTTTTGATGGACTCCAAAATCCTTACAGAAAAGGAAGTGGAAAGAAAGCTGGGTGACATGTTCTATGGAAGATGTTACTGGAATCTATCCGTGGTAAAACTGGCACTGAGCAAGGTAATCGGCTACAAAGAGCGGGAATTTGACAGTGAGTATGGTGTAAGAATCACTTATGAAGGAGACGGACACACCACTAAACTCACACCGAGTACACTGGTGGCCATTGGGCGGATGTTTTTGGCACAAAAAAAGATACTGAAAGAGCGAAATGCCAATCATCAGAATTACAAGGAAGACTTGTTGCAGAAGTATTATGACTATAAAAAGAGATATGAGGAAGGTGGCATTGCAGATATAGAAAAGGAATGGTATCAGCTTACCCAAAAGACCTATCTGCAAAGTGAGGCAACTTATTTCTGGCAGATTTTTATAAATACGGTGCATCAGTCCCTGTACAAGGATAGTTTACTGAAATATGTGTCTGAAAGTGAATATCTGACCTTACTGGGAGCTATTGACAATATTTCACATTTACTGCCCTTTTATGATATGTGGGATATTTCCCGCAAGATACGTGCCGGTGCTGAGAGTATGCAGTTCTGGCAGGAAAAGAGTGTGGCAGAGATAAAGGCATGTCTGGATGCAGAAAAATACAGTGGGGATACGTATGCCATGGGGCTTTTGCGAAAGCTGATTCAGGATTACGGCTATCATTCCGATAAGGAACTGGATGTAACATATCCCTGCTATTATGAGGATGTGACACCCTTAATCCAGAATATCCGAGATATGGTTTCCCTGGGAGATGCATTCAGTCCCCTTGTGGATAAGGAGAAGGGGGAAGCCGCCTACCGTGAAATTCTACAGATCATAGAAGCCAAGGTTGGTGCCAAAAAGTACGCTAAAATCAATTTAAAAATTCAGAATATGCGTAAGATGCTGTGGTGGCGTGAGGAGTACCGGGACATTTCCACCAGATTCTACTATATTATCAGGATTTATACCTTGGAACTGGCTAAGCATCTGGTGGAACAGGGGGTAATCAACCACCGGGAGGATATCTGGTTTATCAAGGTGGCTGCTCTCTGGGAGTATTTGGATGGTAAACGCAGTAAGGAAGAACTGCAGCAAATGGTGGTATCCAATAGGGAATATTATGAAGCCTATGCCAATTATATGAGTGAAAATGAAATCGGTGGTATCTTTGGAGGTGCCGGGGATGATGGCCCCACTGAATCACAGGGACAGTTAAAGGGGCTTGGAGCCAATAGTGGCCGGATAACCGGTACGGCAAGAGTGATAGAGGATTTCAGTCAAATCTCCCAATTACAGGAAAATGACATTCTGGTTACCAGATTTACAGACACGGGCTGGACACCCAAATTTGCCATTTTGTCAGGCATTGTAACAGAATATGGCGGTATTTTGTGCCATGCAGCCATTGTATCCAGAGAATACGGTATTCCTGCCATTGTAAGTTGTCGTGATGCCATGA
The DNA here is from genome assembly GCA_017513625.1 of Lachnospiraceae bacterium. Taxonomy (GTDB): domain Bacteria; phylum Bacillota; class Clostridia; order Lachnospirales; family Lachnospiraceae; genus Acetatifactor. The sequence goes on from JAFXEW010000091.1 coordinate 13,574, forward strand.
AAAGGATAAAGGACGGTCAGATCATTACTATAGATGGCGGGACCGGTTATATCACAATAGAGGAAGAATAAGAGATGTTTATCGGAGAATGGAATAAATCAGTCATATTAACCTATATAGGAATGGGATTTGCTGTGCTGGGTATGTATCTGGCATTTATGGGAAGGGTACCGCAGGCATTTGCCTGCCTGATTGTGGCAGGTGTGTGCGATTTGTTTGACGGCGCGGTAGCACGTAAGTGTGATAGAAACATGGCACAGAAGCTTTTTGGTATTCAGCTGGATTCGCTGGTGGATGTACTCAGTTTTCTGGCATTGCCCATATCTATATGCATGAGTATGGGTATGAAGCAGTGGTATCATATATTGGTTCTTATTTGGTTTAGCATATGTGGGATTGCAAGACTGGCGTTTTTTAATGTGGAAAGTAATGCAGAAAGTGAGAATGGGGAAGGCCCCATAAGGTATTACAGGGGGCTTCCCGTGACCTATACGGCCCTGATTTTACCCTTTGTATATCTGTTGCATCTGCTGATGCCGGAGACACTGTTTTTGATGCTTTATGGGCTGGTAGTGGCCGGAATCGGGGGGCTGAATATTCTGGATGTGAAAGTGGTGAAGCCAAGAGGGATGGCTTATGGGGTATTTGCTCTACTAGCCATTACGATGGTGGTAGTATTTCTCCTGTTACCGGTTTAGTAACAGGATGTATGTAGGAGACAAAGGTGAATATCTACAATCGAAAGACAAAAGAATATGAGGAGACTGCCCAATATGGGGGCAGTTTGTTGGAAATTCTTTATAACCATGTGGTGGGGAGAGTATTGTTAAAAGTGGTGATTCACCCCATATTTTCAAGGATATACGGGGGGTACAACAACAGTAGCTTCAGCAAGGGGCGTATTGAACCATTTGCGCAAAAATACGGAATTTCTCCGGAGGATTATGAAAAGCGGGATTATGCAAGCTTTAATGAATTTTTTTCCAGAAGGATAAAGACCGGCAGGCGGCCGGTGGATATGTGTCCGGGGAGTTTGGTGGCCCCGGCAGACAGCAAGCTTTTGGTTTACCCGATCAGGGAAGACAGTCTGATCAGGGTAAAGGGTGTGGACTATACCCTGCAGGAGTTGGTTGCCGACAGAGTGGATATGCATTCCTATGCCGGAGGTTATTGTCTGGTATTTCGGCTTGCCATGGACGATTATCATCGTTACGCTTTTGTGGATCATGGTAATGTACAACAGAGCTTCAGCATAAAGGGCAGACTTCACACTGTCAGCTCCCTTTCTGCAGGGCACAAGGTTTATCGGGAGAATTCCAGAGTAGTGAATGTTCTGGATACAGAGAATTTTGGGCAACTGATATATATAGAGGTGGGAGCTTTGCTAGTGGGCAGAATCGTAAATCATCCCATCCAAAGTTTTCAAAAGGGCATGGAAAAAGGATATTTTCAACTGGGCGGTTCCACCATTATCCTGCTGCTACAGAAGGATTGTATTCACTTGGACGAGGATATTATAAGGGTATGCGATGACGGAGTAGAAGTAAAAGTACAGCTGGGAGAAAAAATAGGAAGTAAGTAATAATGTAATAATGAGCCTGAGAGAAGGACAAGGAAATGAGGGAAATCTATGTTAGGAAGACTGAAGGTTTATTTTAAGGAGAGGTATCCGATTGTTCCCAGACTTGTACTGGGAGGGATTGTTTTTTGTGAAATATATTTTATCATACTGCTGAACTATGGGGTGACTGATTTTCAGCTGGGGATACAGGAGTTTGTAGGAGCCTATACGGTGTTTGCTTTCTTGCTGTGGCTTAGAGTGGCGGATGACCTGAAGGATTATGAAACGGATAAGAGACTGTTTCCGGACAGACCCCTGCCCAGTGGCAGAGTATTCAAAAAGGATATCGTAATCAGCTGTATTGTGATTGAATTTATAGCAGTGGTATTAAATCTAATTTTTATGAATAATCTGCTGTTTTTCTGTATTCTATATGCCTATGGCTATTTGATGAGCAAGTGGTTCTTTAAGAAAAAAGTGATTCAACCCAGTTTGCCGCTGGCACTGGTGACCCATAATCCGGTACAAATGTTTGTAAATGTGTATATCATTTCTTTTACAGTGATAAAGTATGGGTTGCAACCCATTTCCCTCATCAGTGTAATGGCTCTCTGGACGTTGTATTTCCCCGCTCTCATATGGGAAGTGTCCAGAAAAATCAAGGCGCCAAGGGATGAAAATGATTATACCACATATTCCAAGCTCTTTGGCTATAAAAAGAGTACCATTTTTGTTATGATACTGACGCTGGTGGATATAGTGACCAATATGATATTGGTATTTCAGCTGAATAAAGTAACGATTTTACTTTTCGTTCTGCTGGTATCCTGGATGGTGTGGAAGTTCCTGAGCTTTATGAAAGATCCGGAGCAGTTTGTTCTGGTGGAAAAGGTGGAAAGATATACATATATACAAGAAAGTCTTATGCTGCTTACCATTGTGGTGTTTCTGGTGGCAGGCAGGATATAATGGGTGAATAAATGCTGGGGAAAAAGATTGAAAATCTGAAAATACTAAAGGAAAACGGGTTCCCGGTACCGGAATTTGTGGTGATAAGCAGTCTGGCTGAAGCAGAGATGCCGGATATACCATGGGAGCTTTGTGCAGTCCGGTCCTGTGCCAATGCAGAGGATGGAACGAAAAACAGTTTCGCAGGACAGTTTGACACTTATCTGAATGTGGAGCGAAAGGACGTACCGGAAAGGGTGAAACAATGTTTTGCGGCCATGGAGAATGGGGCAGTGAGAGAGAAGGTGCAGCAGTATGCGGAGCATCAGGAACTGGATATGTCAGATTTGTCCATGCATGTGTTTGTACAGCAGATGATTCAGGCACGGTATTCGGGCGTATGCTTTACTGCAAATCCCCAGGGACTGTTGAATGAAATGGTCATTGTAGTGGGAGAAGGAACCGGAGATAATGTGGTGGAGGACAGGGTGGATACCACCTCTTATTACTATAATATCACGGACAAAGTATACTACTATGAAGGAGAAAAGGAATATTTATCCTCTGATATGGTGGAGCGTCTGGTTAAGCTGACCACGGATATGCAGCCTTTATTGGGAGAACTGCTGGATATAGAGTTTGCCATAACAGACAGTGATATTCATATTTTGCAGGCAAGGCCGATTACCACATTACGGACGGACGATATATTGACCATGGACAATAGTAATATTGTGGAAAGTTATCCAGGACTAAGTCTTCCGCTTACCTGCTCTTTTGTAAATATTGTGTACAGTGGCATTTTTCGCAGTATCAGCAGGCGTGTGCTGAAAAATGAAAAGGAACTGGCTAAGTATGATGATGTGTTCGGTAATATGGTGGGAAGTGTAAATGGCCGGCTGTATTACAAAATAAGTAATTGGTACACAGTCATCAAATTTCTGCCCATGAACCACAAGATTATTCCGATCTGGCAGGATATGCTGGGGGTCAAAATAAAGAATTATGCCAAAGATGCAGTAAAGCTTCCTAAATGGGTCAGGATAAAAACATATTTCAATGTAATCGGTGAGATGTTGTCCGTTCCCCGTCAGATGGAGAAGCTGAACCGGGATTTTGTAATAATCAATGAGGATTTTTATGCAAAATATCACGAGAACATCACGGCAGAGGAACTGTATTCCCTGTATCAGGTGTTGTATGATACACTGTTATCCTGCTGGGATGTGACACTGTTAAATGACTTGTATTCTTTTCTGTTCACGGGACTTGTGAAAAAGCGTCTGGGAGAGGAAAGTAATCAGGTGATTTCCGGTATATCCAATATAGAGAGCATGAAGCCGATTAAAGAAATGATTCGTCTGGCTTATGATAAAAATCATTTGTCAGGGGAGGCATATGAGGAAAGGTTCCGGGACTATATCAGAGAATACGGGGACCGTAATCTGGAAGAACTAAAACTGGAGAGTTGTACCTTCCGCAGTCATCCGGAGCTTTTGGAGGAAAAAGTAAAGGGATATAATGAAGACCCGGAAAAACTGCAGGAGATGTATAGCAGTCTTCATAAGGAGGCAGCAGTGCCTTGCAGGCTAAAAGGTCTCAATGGTTTTTTGGCAAGAGAGGCGGCCAGAGGAATCGCAAACAGAGAGATTTCCAGACTGAACCGCAGCAGGATATTTGGCATAGTTAGATTGATTTTCACCCAAATAGGACAGGAGTTTGCTACGGACGGTCTGTTACAGGAGGCAAGGGACATTTTCTGGATGACGGTGGAAGAGGTTTTTGCATTGGTGCGGCAAAGGGATGCCAAAAGCAGGGAAGAAGTGCAAAGCATGATTGCTGTAAGAAAGCAGGATTATGAGCTGTATGCCTGTCTGCCGACCTATCAGCGTCTGATATTTGCAGGTAAGGAATTCCATAAAAAACACAGAAGCGTGAATGCCCATAAATTTCACTTGCAGCAAAGCAGGCTGATGGGTACACCCTGTTCGGACGGATGTGTGGAAGGGGAGGCATTGGTGGTCACCGATGTGACCCGGGTAAAGGATTACAGGAATAAGATACTGGTGACTAAGATGACGGACCCGGGCTGGGTATTCCTTCTGGTAGAAGCGAAGGGTGTGATTTCGGAAAAGGGGTCTCTGCTATCCCATACGGCAATTATTTCCAGAGAACTGAAGGTGCCCTCCATTGTGGGAGTGGAGAATTTATTGAATACCGTAAATACGGGTGATGTCCTGCGTATGAATGGCAATACTGGAGAAATAGAGATAATTAAGAGGTAACGGCTTTGAAATGTATTCAATTTGAACAGGAAAAGAGATACATAAAGGACTTTTTGAAACTTCCGCAAAAGCTTTATGGCCCCAAAACCAATATGGAAAACCGGGGAGAGGTGGAAAAGCTTTTAAAGAACACCCATCCCCTGAGTAAGTATTTTACATTACATAAATTTCTTGTATACCGTAAGGAAGAGGTGGTGGGGAGATTTGTGATTACCACCTATCCTGAGGATGGGACTGCCTATATAGGCTTTTTCGAGTGTGTGAATGATGCGGAAGTGGCAGAGCGGTTGTTCCGGGAGGCTTCCCATTATGCAAAGCAGCTGGGAAAGAACAAGCTGGTGGGTCCTGTGGATGCTTCTTTTTGGATCAAATACAGGTTAAAAATCAATCTTTTTGATAAGGAGCCATATACAGGGGAGCCTTATAACAAGGATTATTACTTGAAGTTATTTAGAGAGAATGGTTTTGAGATAAGCCAGCATTACATCTCCAACATCTATAATGAGGTGGACGGAGCAGAGCCGGTGTATGACTACAGATATAGTAGCTTTGTGGACAAAGGGTATCAGATTCTCAGTCCGCATGTGCGGGACTTTGATAAGGTGATAGGAGAACTGTATGACTTAATCACGGAGTTGTACAGTGATTTTCCTATTTATAAGGCAGTTTCCAGAGAGGATTTTGCTGCAGTATTTTCAGACTATCGTTATATTATCAATATGAGCATGGTGAAAATGGCTTACTATCAGGGAGAAGCAGTAGGATTCTTTGTCAGCGTTCCGGATTATGGAAACAGAGTGTATCATCTGAGAAGTTTGAGGAATTTGCTTAAGGTTCTGGCACTGAAAAAAAAGCCGGATAAATATATTATGTTGTACATGGGGGTTCGTAGTGTCCATCGTGGACTGGGCAAGGCATTGGTGGGAAGTATTATGGAGGAACTGAGAAGCAGCGGACTTCCCAGTATAGGTGCTCTTGCAAGAGATGGAAAAATCACACAAAAGTATGGCGAGGAACATATCCAGCAGTGCTATGAGTATGTGTTGCTTGAGAAGAAAGTGGAGAAATGATTGGATTAGAAGAGAAGCTGAATGATAATTATATAAAATGGCAGAATAGGGCCTACATTTACGAAAAGGTGGATGGTATGTTCCGGGCAACCACCTATGGAGCCTTTTTGGACAGATCCCGTAAGCTGGCCGCGCATTTATTGTCTTTGCAACTGGCAGAACAGCCGGTTATGATATATGGGGATAACAGTACGAAGCTGATGGTGGCGGACTTTGCTGTACTGAACTATGTGGGGGTAAGTGTTTGTGTTTCCAAGGAATGGAAGGCGGCGGACTTGTTACGCGCCATCAGACTGCTGGGCATTCCCTGTGTCATTTATGGGGCGGAGAAAAAGGAAGTCATTGACAGGGTCAGGGAAGCATTGCCGGGGCTTATATATATCAGTATGGATTCCATGGAAGAAATATGTAATGATACGGAAATGTCCGGTGAATTAGAGCCCAGGGAAGAGCATTTGTGCTGTAAAATTGTGTTTTCCAGCGGAACTACAGCTAATCCCAAGGCAGTAATGCTTTCCAAGAAGAATGTATTTGCAGGTATGGAATCTCTGTACCGCAGATGTCCCTTTAACGAAGGAGATGTGGATTATCTGTTTTTGCCCTTAAGTCACACCTATGGTGGTATCTATAATTTCCTGTATTCATTGGTATTTGGATTTTCTATTTACCTGTGTTCCAATGTGACCGATATGGCCGGGGAAATTTTGGAGGTGAATCCTACGCTCTTTTGTGCGGTGCCGGCCATTTACCGTAAATTCTATGAGGGGTACGGCAGTAATATTTACAAGGCCTTTGGCAGCAGGATTCAGTACCTGTTTTGCGGCGGTGCGTATTTTGAAGAGGAAATCCGCAAGGCTTATAAGGACAGTGGATTAAATATAATGGAGGCATATGCCTTGTCTGAAACCGCTTCAACCTTTGCCATCCAGTATCCAGGAGACCCGGATTGTCAGTCCGTGGGTACCATTGCAGAGGATATTGAAGCCCGGATATGGGAGCCTGATGAAAAGGGAATGGGCGAAATCGTGGTAAAGGGTGATAATGTATTCATGGGATATGCTGGGGACAGGGAACAGACGCTCCGTGCATTCACAGAGGATGGGTATTTTAAGACGGGAGATATGGGATATATCTTGCCGGATGAAAGAAACGGCGGATATAAGCTTTATATCACCGGTCGAAAGAAGAGAATATTGATTGGTGAGAATGGGCAAAATGTAGACCCTGCTCATATAGAGAATCTGATTTGTAAAAAAAATCCCAATATAAGCAAAGCATTGGTATATATGCAGGAGAATAAACTTTGCTGTCATATCTATCTGTTCAAACAAGGGAGCCGGGACTGGGATGTCTTTTTTACAGAACTGAATGATACTTTGCCCAAATATGAGCAAATCAGGCAGTATGATATTGCAGTGGATTCGGTAGAAAAACGATTGAAGCAATAGTGCTTATAGTTGTAGAAGGAGTGTAAAGCGGGTTACATGTAAGTTTAGATACCAAGAGACTACAGTAGAATAACAGAAAAACCCATTTTATTTTCTGTTAAATCGGCTAAAATATATTATATAAGACGGGCTGTATGGAGGCGTGATAATGAGCAAGCTGTTGTTTAACAATGATTGGTATTTTCTAAAGACCCTCTTGGGAACGGAGCCGGTAGATATACAGGGCAGGGAGGCAGAGTTTCAAGCAGTGGAGCTGCCCCATGACTGGTTGATTTATAATGTGAAAAATCTGTACGAGGATAGTTGTGGCTGGTATCGTAAGGAATTAAGTGCAGAGTTAAAGAATCATGAATGTGTAATACTGCGCTTTGATGGGGTGTATATGGATTCCACTCTGTATGTAAATGGTGAGAAGGTTGGAGACTGGAAATACGGTTACTCGGCTTTTGATATGGATGTGACAAAGTACCTGACAGGTACGGGCGATGTGTTGCTTTTACAGGTGCGTCATCAGGCACCTAACAGTCGCTGGTACTCCGGCGCAGGCATTTATCGTAATGTGTGGCTACAGACAGGCGATGGTGCATGGCTTGTAGGGGATGGCACTTATGTACATATAAAACCATGTGAGAATAGTACCGATGGGCAACATTTTTATGTGGAAATAGAGACGGAGGTAGCAGGTTCTGAGGCAGAGTCTGCTGTGGTACGCTATTCCTTGCATAAAGATGGCAGACATGTACGTGAGCTGGGTACAGCATCAGTAGCAGGCTGTAAGGAGACAATCTTGTCAGGAACAGCGGTGAATGTAAGGGGCCGGGCCAAGCTGAACTTTGTGATGGAGAATCCGGAATTATGGGATATTGAAGCACCTAACTGTTATGATCTGCATGTGGAGCTATGTCTTCCCATGGAAAGAACAGCAGAGAGGGTGGGTTGGTCGGACGGAACAGAAGAAAAGACAGAAAACACAAAGGATACAGAGCTTTTTATTCAGGATAGCCAATGTATTACCATCGGTTTCCGTACTATGGATTACGACCCCAATACGGGTTTTTATTTAAATGGCAGGAATGTGAAGGTGCATGGCGTTTGCGAGCATCATGATTTCGGTTGTATCGGTTCGGTATATAATGATGCGGCAATGATCCGTAAGTTCAATATCCTGCGCGGTATGGGAGTAAATGCATTAAGAACCAGTCACAATATGCCGGCTGCGGAGCTGATGGAACTGGCGGACCGTATGGGATTTTTGGTGCTGGATGAAGCTTTTGATATGTGGGAAAGTTGTAAAACACCCTATGATTATGGCAGATTTTTTAAGGAATGGGCAAAGCGTGACGTGACCGCTTGGATAAGACGGGACAGAAATCACCCCTGTGTAATGCTGTGGTCCATCGGTAATGAAATTTATGATACCCATAAGGACGCACACGGACAGGAAATTACCCGTTATCTGATTGACTATGTGAGAGAGCATGACCCAAAGGAAAATGCCCTGATTACCATAGGGTCCAACTATATGCCCTGGGAAAATGCCCGGATGTGTGCGGATATAGTGAAAATGGCGGGTTATAACTATGGGGAGAAGTATTATGATGAACATCATAATACATATCCGGACTGGGTGATTTACGGCAGCGAGACCGCATCCATCGTACAAAGCAGGGGGATTTATCATTTCCCTCTGTCCCAGTCTATTTTGGCAGACGAGGATTTACAATGCTCTGCGTTAGGAAATTCCTCTACCAGCTGGGGAGCCAGGAGTATTGAAAAATGCATTACTGATGATAGGGATGCTACCTATGCCTTCGGCCAGTTTTTATGGACGGGGTTTGATTATATCGGGGAACCTACCCCTTATCATACGAAGAATTCCTATTTCGGCCAGGTGGATACAGCGGGATTTGCCAAGGATTCATACTATATCTTTGGTGGAGCATGGCGGAAACCTGAATTAGGTACGGTGCTGCATTTATTCCCTTATTGGGATTTTAATCCCGGTCAGTCGGTGGATGTGCGTGCGGCTACCAATGCGCCCTGTGTGGAGCTTTTTGTAAACGGACGGTCCTATGGTAAGCAGGAACTCGATCATGCCCGGGGCAGGAAACTGTTGGGAGATTGGAAGGTGCCCTATGAACCGGGTACCATTACTGTGGTAGCCTATGATGCTGAGGGTAGGGAGATCGGAAGAGACAGCCGGAGCTCTTTTAAGGATAGTAAGAAAATTCTGTTAGAAGCGGACCGAAAGGTTCTTCGGGCTGACAATAAGGATTTAAGTTTTATCACCATAGAAACAGTAGATGAGGATGGTCATCCGGTAGAGAATGCAGTGGATTATGTGGAAGTCCAGGTAACCGGAGTGGGCAGACTGTTAGGGCTGGATAATGGTGACAGTACGGATGATGAGGAGTACAAATGCAATGTACGGAAGCTGTTTTCCGGTAAATTGTTGGCGGTTGTAGGTACGACTCATGAGGCCGGAGAGATAGAGGTAACGGTGACAGGAAGAGGCCTGGAGTCTGCAAGTATTAAACTGACCACAGAAGATGTAGGAGCAGAGAGGCTTGCCTTTTTAGATCGTTGCGTGATCAGCAGTAAAAAGCCTGAGGATTATCATGTGCCGGTAAGAAAGGTAGAGCTAAGGGCGATATCTGGTGAGGAGAGCGCATGCAATACAGTGCCGGATGCACAGGCAGGTGTGGGCCTGCATCGCATATCGAAGGCCCTTCGGTTTGCGCCGGAGTGCAGAGAACTGTTTGTACAGGCTGAGATATTTCCGGCAGATGCTACGGATAAGGAATTGATCTTTAAGGTGGTAAATGATGCCGGTATTGATATTAATTTTGCAAAGGTGGAAGAGACAGCCGTGGCAGGTAATGTACATACTGCAAAGATTACAGCCATGGGTGATGGAGACTTCCGCCTGCGTTGTATGTCAAAAAGTAATACTTCCCATGTGACTGTGATCTCTCAGCTGGAATGTAGGGCGGAAGGATTGGGACAGGCATTTTTGAATCCCTATGAAGGGATATCAGCGGGGCTTTACAGTGAAGTAATCGGTGAAGTGACCAATGGAAATGAAAAGGGGATTGCAACCTCAAGAGATGGTGTCAGCGGTGCTGTTTACAAGGCTATTGATTTCGGTAGTTATGGTTCGGACGAGATTACACTGCCCGTATTTGCCCTTTCGGATGATGTATATCCCATTGAACTATGGCTGGGACATCCGGAAGAGGGTGGAAGATTACTTTCTCTTCTGGAGTATCAGAAACCGTCTGAGTGGAATGTATATCAGGAGGAAACTTTCAAGCTGCCTGAGAGAATAAAGGGTGTGGCCACCATAGGGCTGCTACTGCGAAATCAAAAGATACATCTGAAGGGATTCCGCTTCCTGAAGCAGGAAAAAGCGTTTGGCAGGTTATATGCAGGTGAGTGTGACCGGGTGTATGGTGATGAATTTGTGCACAGTGGAAATGATATCAATGGTATAGGCAATAATGTTACACTGGAATACGAAGGAATGGATTTTGGGGCAGGGGGAGCCGGAGGGATTCTCATATGCGGCAGAACATCCCTGGGAACCAATACCATACATATTCATTTTACGGATGAAAGAGGTGAAAGGGTAAACAGAATCATTGAATTTAAGGGAACAGAAGAGAACTGCTCGCATGAACAGTATTTTGAAATAGAGCCCTTAAGGGGCAGTGGAAAGGTGGAATTCCTTTTTCTGCCCGGCAGCAGCTTTGATTTTTCATATTTCAGATTCTGCAAATTGCAGTAGAAAGGGGAGGCTATTCATCGGAGGAATCCTTTGCAAAATAGTCACCCTTCATGTAGATATTACGATATTCGGAAGGGGTGCAGTCCTTTAATTTGCGGAAGGTCCTGTTAAAGGTAGACAGAGAGGAAAATCCGCTTTGCAGGGCTACTTCCGTAATGGTAATACCGGGTATATGCAGCATGGTTTCTGCATTTTTTATGCGACGGTAGCATAAATAATCATAGAAATTATGTCCGGTGCATTGTTTGAAAAGCCTGGAGAAATGGAATTTGGAGAAGCCGGCAATAGCTGCTGTCTTTTCCAGGGTAATATTCTCAGCAAAGTGGGCATCCACATAATCAAACACCACGGAAAGACGCTCGTTTAAATGCTTTTGGCGGCCGTTGCCTAATTCCGGAGGAAGTCGGTATTCATCCAGAGACAGACAGTAGCTGCTGTATTTGGACAGAAATACCAGTAAATCGGAATAGATATTCACCTCTCGGAACACGTTAGGGCTGAAGTATTCGTGGCACATTTTCAGTAAAAGCTGAGCCAGCTCATCATATAATGGACCGTAGATATCCTCATTGATTAAGGTAGGAGAGGAAAGGAAAGCCATCATGTAGGAAAAGCCGTGGAGCTTGGACAGCACGTCCATGTCAATGACAAAAACCAGCCGTGTGCCGCCTGCACCGGAGGGTTCCAGCTCATGGGGGAGTCCTGAAGGAATAAAAAAGATTTCTCCCGGCTGTATTTCGTACTTTTCCGACCCTACGTGTGCGATATAGTTATCTACCAGGGGGTAGATAATCTCAAGGGACTGGTGTACGTGGCGGTTATAATGTATGCAGTCGTTATTGACCCAGATACGTACACTGCCCTCGGGGACATAATTAATAAGAGTGTAGTTTGCATCCGCACTCTTTTTGTACCGGGCCATTTCCTGCTGGCTGGTATATTGTTCCAGAAGTGCCTGTTCAGGCATATATTTGGATTTCTGATTCATGATGCCACCTCTGACTTTATCATAACACAAATAAAAGGGGATGACAACCGAACATCCAAAGTCCCTTTCATTGCAAAAGCCATGATTTTGTGCTACTATCATAGGGAAAGTCCGGACTTAAGAGCGGGTTTTATTATCATTAATACATAATGAGGAGTAGAGTTTATTATGTTGTATTCACTTATTGCGGAAGAGTTTCAGCCGATTATGGCTTTTTTGGCAATTATGATTGCTTTTATAGCTACAGTGGCAGCTACGGCTAATCTTGGAGATATGCTACCCAGAGATGCGGGAAGGGAGTTTGCCCATGACGGTAAGCTTTCTGCGGGGAAACCCAGAGGCGCCGGCATTATTTTTGTGTTTGCATTTGCCGTCACAGCTCTGCTTTTTGCACCTATGAAACCGGAAATCGTGATTTATATTGCACTGATTATTGTATCCATGATGACGGGCTTTTTGGATGATGCGGCTAAGACGCCCTGGGGAGAATACCGCAAGGGAATATTGGATCTATGTGTGGCCTCGCTGGTGGCACTTACGTATCTGAAGTACAATCCAAGTGTAATAGAGCTGACTTTTTTTGATATGCAGATAAACATACCACCTGTTATTTTTGGATTGCTTACTGTGGTGCTGGTGTGGGCCTCTGTTAATGTGACCAACTGCTCCGACGGAGTGGACGGCTTGTCCGGGACACTTACCATTATTACCATCATGACCATTTATATATTAAGCGGCATACTGAATAAAGGCGGGGATTTCACCTTTATGATTCTGCTCTTTGCAGTTTGTATCCTGGGATATCTGTGGTTTAACGCCACCCCCAGCAAACTGATGATGGGAGATGCAGGCTCCCGTGCCATGGGATTGTTTATCAGTATTGCCATATTAAAGACAGGGGCACCGCTTCTGTATATACCCGTTGCTATCGTGCTGATATTGGACGGCGGACTGGGACTGATTAAGGTGTTCCTGATGAGATTTTTGAAAATTCCTTTTATGAAAAATATAAGACTTCCTCTTCATGACCATGTGCGGAAGGTATGGGGGTGGTCCAATACACAGACCGTGTATCGTTTTGCTATTATACAGATTATTGTGTCCACAGCCGTGATATACGCGATTTCCATGTAGGAGGGTAGACTATGTATGACAAGCTGACAAAAAGCGATATCCGCAAGATGGAAGAGGAAATAGAACACCGTAAGCTGGTGGTGCGTCCCCAAGCATTAGAAGATGTAAAAGAGGCACGTTCCCACGGTGACCTCAGTGAAAATTTTGAATATTATGCTGCCAAGAAATTTAAGAATCAGAATGAAAGCCGTATCAGATATCTGGAGCGGATGATACGTACGGCTGTGATTATATCCGATGAGTCTGCAGAGGACGAAGTAGGCATGAACAATCTAGTGACCGTGGAGTTTCCGGAGGATGGTACTACGGAGGTGTATAAGATCGTAACCACGGTAAGGGGGAATTCGCTGGAGGGATTAATCAGTAATGAATCTCCTCTGGGTAAGGCTCTTTTGGGTAAAAAGGAAGGGGAGACGGCACATGTGTGCGTCAGTCCCGGTGTGGAATACGATGTAAAGGTACTTAAAATCGACAAAAGTGCAGATGATAAGGATGATAAACTAAGGAGTTTCTAGATGAAGAAGTATTTGTTGTTTGACCTGGACGGCACCCTGACAGACCCTAAAATCGGTATTACTACCTGTGTACAGTATGCATTGGCGGACCAGGGTATAGAAGAGCCGGATTTGGACAAGCTGGAGGGATTTATCGGACCGCCGCTCAGAGACAGTTTTATGAGCTTTTACGGCTTTGATGAGGAGCAGGCGGAAGCGGCGATAGCCAAATACAGAGAAAGGTTCCGGGATGTGGGACTGTTTGAAAATGAGATCTATAAGGGTATGAAGAAAATGCTGAGAACGCTTTACCGCCGGGGTTATAAGCTGGCTGTGGCTTCCAGCAAGCCTGAAATATATGTGGAGCGTATACTGGAGCATTTTCATATAAAGCAGTACTTCAGTGTAGTGACCGGAAGTACGCTGGACGGAACCAGGGATAAGAAGGAAGATGTAATAAAAGAGGCCTTCAAGAGAATGTTTGGACAAAACCCTGTGCCCGTGGAGGATGTTTATATGATCGGGGACAGGCTCTTTGATGTGGAAGGAGCCCACATGCAGGGGATAGAGTGTGTGGCGGTGTCCTACGGCTACGGCTCCGTGGAAGAGCTGATGGAAGCGGGAGCCGATTATATCGTACATACGGTGGATGAATTAAAGGAATTTCTGCTTCGTGAAAAGGAATATATACAGATGCCCCTTACTCTCTGGCAATGTGCTTCACGCATGGCATACTATTTTGTGTGGTTTGTGGCAGTGCGCCTGGCAGTGATGGTGTTTAGCAGTTATCTGCTGGAACGGATGGGTATGACGGGAGTTTCTAAAGATATGGAGATCGGACTTACGGCCATTGGCTATGCGGCAGGATTGGCAGTCATATATCCGGCAGCGTCAGCTGCGGTTAAAAAGGCATCCAAGACCATGAAGTTGCTGCATCTGTGGCGTGAGCCGTTCAGGAATTACTTGTGGATGATTTTGGCCACACTGGGGCTACAGATAGGGCTTACATCCCTGCTTGCACTTACGGGACTCAGTGGCTCGGCGGAGTATAAGGTGGTGGCTGAGAGCCAGTTTGGGGGCAATGTATTACTGGGGATTCTCTGTTTTGGTTTAATAACACCTGTTGCGGAAGAGCTTATGTTCAGAGGAGTAATATATAATACCATACGTGAAGTGATGGGGCGTAAGATTTCCTGTCTGCTGACGGCGGTTTTATTCGGACTTTATCACGGAAATACGACTCAGGCGTTATATGCCTTTGCCATGGGAGTTTTTTTCGTATATGCCTATGAATATTTCGGTAGTTTTAAATGGCCGGTGATTTTACATATGCTGGTAAATACGGTGGCATATCTGTTGTCTGCTTTGGGCATAAGTGTCACTCTTTGGTTCAGTGTTCCGGTGTGCGCGGGAGCACTTGCTGTGGCTGTGGTGATGCTGATACTTTTAGGCAGACAAAAAAATGTAATGAGATAGCCTGTTTCATACAACGGAGGTCGGTTGTGAAAAAAGAGAATGTAACTGCAGTAAGAGAAGAAGGATGTAACAACGGACGTATGCAAAATTTGGATATGTTGCGTTGCCTGGCTATGATGCTGGTGGTAGTACTGCATTATCTGGGGAAAGGTGATATACTCAGCGAACTGACGGATACTCATATGAGTCTCACGGAAGGAGCGGCATGGTTTCTGGAGGCTTTGGCCATAGTGGCAGTGAATGTGTATATGCTGCTTAGCGGTTATTTCGTAAGTACAGGACGTTTTAAACTTTCCAGGCTTTTGAAACTGTGGCTGCAGCTGGAATTTTACTCCCTGGTAGTGGGGGGGCTTGCCATAGTGACAAACCTGGTTCCCGGGGACGATATAAATACATACTTCCTGCTGGGACTGATTTTCCCCGTGTCCATGGGACATTACTGGTTTATGACCGCATATATTTACCTTTACATACTTCTGGCCCTTATAAGTCCTATATTGGATAAGTTGGAAAAGAAGCAGTGGCATGTGATTCTGGGACTCTTATTTACGGTGTTTTCATTGGTGAAATCAGTGGTTCCCGTGCGGTTTGAATTGGATGAACTGGGGTATGACTGCTTGTGGTATCTTTGTATGTTCATGCTGGGGGCCTATATCCGCAGATACGGTCTGCCCGTGCTTACCGGCAAGTTGCGGGGGGCACTGGCTTATGTGGGCGGTGCTACACTGATTTTTGCAGGTACCATGTTAATGCGCAGGGTATATCTGGCTACGGGAAGTCTCAGTTATATTTTGAAATTCTTATATGATTATAACCATATTTTGAATGTAATAGCAGCCTTGGGCCTGTTTGCATGGTTCCTGCATATGCAGGTGCCGGGCGGGCTGGGAGCATTGGCAGGGAAGCTGGCACCCTATACTTTAGGTGTATATCTGCTTCATGAAAATCAGGCAATCCGTTATTTGTGGCCTAAGTGGCTGGGGGCAGATGCTGTGAATACAGTGAACGGATTACTGGCAAGCACATTGATAGCATGTGTTATTGTATTTGCGTTGGGTATTGCCGTGGACAAGCTCAGGACTGTTATCATGGCGGGACTCCATAAGGTGCTTTTAAAGTGGAGCCTTTATTCCCGGTTATGTGTGGCTGTTTATGACTGTGATAGACTGATGTCAGGAAATGATAAAGAGTAAAAGCAGATTACCTTTAGGACAAAGAAAGGACCGTTTAGGCGGTATTAAGATTATGAAGAAGCTGATGAAAGCAAGTGAAAAGGAAAGGGTTGCATGGTACGAGGTGTTTTTCACGATAGTACTGTTTTTGTATCCTTTCAGACATATTCATATCGGTTTGGATTTGTGGGACACCGGGTACAGCTACGCTAATTTCCTGTACATGGGATTGGATCATATGGACCCCATGTGGATGTTTTCCACATATCTGGCCAATGCTGTAGGACATATACTGACTTTACTGCCCGGCGGGGAAACTCTGCTTGGCATGAATTTCTATACGGGGCTCTTTGTCAGTGCCCTGGCTCTGATAGGATATTATTTCTGTACAAGGAAATTACGGATTCCCGGACCGGTGGTTTTCCTGGGAGAATTCATGGCCTTGAGCCTTTGCTGGTGCCCTACGTCCGTATTGTATAATTATATAACATATGTTTTCTATTTATTCTCGGTGGTGTTTTTGTATAAAGGACTGGCAGAGCGGAAGAATAAGTTTCTTTTTGTGGCAGGTATTTTCTTAGGAACAAATGTACTGGTTCGTTTTTCTAATCTGGCACAGGCTGCAATGATAGTGGGTGTGTGGGCCTATGCACTTATATGTGCACTTGAGGATGTAAAAAAAGAAGAAGTGGCCGGCAAAGGGAGAATACGGGCCGTTGCCGGAAAGACCTGGCACTATCTGTGGCGTGATACCCTGTGGTGTTTGGGCGGCTATCTGGCGGCGTTGGCGGTCTCTATGGGTTATATGGCCATCCGCTACGGACTGGATGCATACGTGCAGGGAATCCTGCAACTTTTCACCATGACCGAAGGGGCAACGGATTACAAACCTCAGGCCATGATTTATGCGTTATTTGAGTCTTATATCAAGAATTTATATTGGTTTAAGCGGGTATTTACCTTTGGAGCCATTGCTTTTGTAATATATAATTTCTGTAAAATCGTTCTTAAGCTCACGAAGCTTGATAATAAAAATGCAAGAATAACAAGCATTATCCGGGTGGTAGGAAGAGCCATGTGCATATTGATCGGTCTGGTGATGTGCAACTGGATGCTGAAGAATAATTTCTTTTCCCTGAATTATGCACTGTATCATTCCATGCAGTCTCCGGTAATCGTTTTTTTCATGCTGGTAATGATACTTGCTGTGGTAAATGTGCTATTCAGACCCATACCTAAGGAGGAAAAACTCATTAGCGGTCTGGTGCTTTTGATTATCATTATTACATCTCTGGGAAGTAATAACGGTGTGTTCCCCAGCAAAAATAATCTGTTTATCGCAGCTCCCTTTGCTTTGTGGCAGTTTATCAGGATAGGTATGGAGTGGAAACAGATTAAAATCTGCAGTCTGGAGCTTAGTTTGTTCCCTTTAAAAGCGGTATTGGGAGTATTCATCGGTCTGGTGCTTTGTCAGAGCGTGGGCTTTGGTACCCGTTTTGTTTTTGTGGAAACCAGGGGGGCAACGGACACAGTGGCACAGGTGACCAATAATGAAGTACTGAAGGGTATCCGCATGAGTCCCGATAGAGCCCGGTGGATGGAGGAAATCACTGCGTATGTGCAGGAGCAGGAATTACAGGCCCGTGAAGTAATACTCTATGGTCAGGTGCCGTCCCTTTCTTTCTATCTGCAAATGCCCTCTGCTTTTAATCCTTGGAGTGATTTGCGTTCCTTTACCCCGGCCAGAATGGAAGAGAGTATGGAACAGGTCAGCAATGAATTGAAGGGACTGCAGGAAGCGCAACCGGATACCGTAGCCTCCAAGGCCCCGGTAGTAATAGTGGAGCGTAATTACTATGAATCGGTGAAGGGATTAAGCCCGGAAGAGATACCGTCTGACGACGGAGGGGCCGCCCGCAAATGGATGCTGATAGCGGAGTTTATGGATACATTCGGGTATGAAAATACCTTTTCCAATGATAAATTTATTGTTTTTGAAATGAAATAAAGGAGATAAAGATACCTTGCAACGCAGTCAAATGTCTGTGTTTATGAGCTGTGACAAAAATAAAGTGCCCTGTTCGCGGATGGAACGGAAATCTAAGCTAAAGCTTTTCTTTCCGTCCACTGCGGACAGGGTGCTATTTTGTTCAAGGCTATAAAAACAGGAGCCTGATTCCTATGTCAAAGGATACCGATGGAGATGGCCGTCTGGATTTTAGGGAGTACGTGGACGGAACAGATCCGTTTTGTTATAATAAAAGCTGGAATGAGCATGCGGGAGATTTTGTTAGCGGTTTCTTTGCAGGCGACTTTATTGAAGAGTCAAACAGTGTTGCTGTTATGGCAGGACAGATTACAGGTAGCTTTATTCCTTTTGTAGATGCAAGAGATGTGTTGGCAAATCTGATACATGGAGATTATGCTTTTGCAGGTCTGAGTGCAATTGGTTTGGTTCCTGCAGGTGGGGATGTAACAAAAGCAGCAGGAAAAGTCGGTAAATTCATGGTAAAGAACGTGGATGATATCCCCAAAGTGGCTAATCTGCTGGAGTTTCTGAATAAAAATTGTCCGGATTTGGTGAAGGTTTTAGGGAAGAATGAAGACTTTTTGGAAGCTGCCAGACAGTTATCAAAGGCGGATAATATAAAGCTTACACGAAAGCAGATGTATGTGGTTACAGAAGATTTCGAGAATGCAGGACTGTCACATTACCTGGTGAAGACGAGTAATAGTATTCCTGACCTTAAGGCAAAGGTTAATATCAGTTCAAGTATTTGGGAAGAAGGTGTTCTTTCGAGAGGAAAACAAATTGATGATCTAATCAATTTGCATTCACAAGGTATTGGATTAGGTAAGAATTTCCCTGTAGTTGACAGATTAATAAAGGATGAGAAGCTTTTAGTAAGCACAAAGAGTCTGGATATTGCTGCACCCAGTTATCAGAATATGAATAAACTTGATTCAAGATTAAATAGGTATGCAGATTCATTACTAGGATTTGAGGAGCGATATTTTAAGGGTGAAAATGTGTTTGAATGGAATGGCAGATTATTAAACAGAGATGACTATGAAAAAAAGGTTTTAGAAATTGTCTTGCCGGATATAGTTATGACAGAAAACGCTTTAGAAGTATTGAAGAATTTTAAAAACTCAATCGCCAAAAAAGGTATAGAGGTATGGTATAGAACGACTAATTAAGGGAGGAATTATATGAGTGTACAAAAATATCCGTGGATCATATCAGTTTATAAAGGAGAAAACAGAATATTAATTATTCCATCAATAGAGCATATAGGGGGATACTCTGTACTTTCAAGTTGGTGTATCAATATAGAAAAAGGTGATGACTGCATTAAAGTTGGAACTGGAATTCTAGATGCTATGGAATATATTAATAATAGTCCAATCTCGAGTTTAACGTCAAAAGAGCTGGATGCAGATGTTGCATGGAAAAGGAATTCTAAATACAAGAGTTGGATTTCATTTTGGAATAATAATGATAATGCTAAAGTAATTGTATATGAAAATGGCGAATTAGATATTTATTCAACGCTAAGGACAGAAGGAAGAAAAGGAGGATATAGTGGTTCTATTAAAAAAATAGTATTACCAAATGCGGACAGTCCG
>JAFXEW010000092.1 GCA_017513625.1 Lachnospiraceae bacterium
ACCTCCACCCAGGGAATTTATGCAACAGGAAGCCATAAATTCATCTTCTCCGGTGATACCTTACAGACCATCAATATCGCATCAGGGGAACATTTCGCCACCATCGAACTTCAAAACTACAGTGAAGAGGGAGTATATTCCCCCAGTATCTTTAAGAAGAGTACCCTTATCCGAAACGGCTGCCGCCTGACCTACGGTGACTTGGAGGGAGAGTACGGCTGGACTTTAGAGGAAGATACTGTCTATGAAGGGGATATGGTACTGATAGAGGATACCCTGGACTTAAACGGTCATAGTCTGACTGTAACCGGAGATTTAATTCAGTTATCCGGTATAGTGAAGGTAAATGGCGGAAGTCTGACCGTAGAGGGAGACTATCGGATTCAGAGCAGAAGCGGTGAAGAGGGAGCGTACACTTACAGTGCAAGTAGCGGTCAGCTACAGATGGTGAATGAGGCAGATTACGTGCTGGTAAAGGGAAGCTTTATCTCAGGTACATCAGCCAATGCAACAGGTTATCTGACAGCGGGTATTCTGGAAGTAAAGGGAGATGTAAATGTAAGCAGCAGTTACTCATCCACAGGCTTTGTGGGAACGGGAAGTCATACCCTGAGATTGAGCGGAGAGGCAAAGCAGACAGTAAGCTTCGGTACTTGGGGAAGCGGCAGTATGCGCCTACAGAACCTGGAGATTACCAATGAAAGTGAAGAAGGCGTGGTAATCAGCGCAAAGCCCTATGTATCCGGCCATGTAAAGGACCATGGAAACAAGGTGAGCGGTTATATAGCCATCGGAACCAGTACCACCTTTGAGGAAGGATACTTCGTAGGAAGTGTATATATCGGTCAGAGTACAACTTTGGATGATGTGGTAACCATAGGTGGAGATGTGTATATGACACATGCTACTACCATATCCGGAAGTATACATGTAAAGGGGAATTTTGAGCAACATGGGTTGTTTGGAAATTCAGAATTACGCATGGAAATGGGTAAGCTGGAAATAGATGGAGATTATAGTGTAGATAGTGATGGTTATACAGCAGTATATATGTACCATGCGGAAGACTATATTCATGTGCATGGTAATGTATCATATAACCCTGAGGGAAGAGGAAGCTTATTTGCAGGAACTTTTGAAGTTGAAGGGGATTTGACATCCAATCAGGGAATTAATGCATCAGGTCTCCATAAATTTGTATTTTCAGGCAATTCTTTACAAACCATCGACATTGCAGACTCCGAATACTTTGCTACTATTGAGTTGCGTAATTACAGTGAAGAGGGAATATATTCGCCTACGGTCTTTAGAAAAGATAAACTTATTCGAAACGGTTGTCGCCTGACCATTGGAGACCAGAAGGGTGAGTATGGTTGGACTTTGCAGGAGGATATGGTTTATGAGGGAGACTTGGTATTAATTGATGATACTTTGGATTTAAATGGTCACAGCCTGACTGTAACGGGAGATCTGGTTTTGATTTTCGGTATTGTAAAGGTAAACGGCGGAAGTCTGACTGTAGAGAAAGATTTCCGAATCCAGAGCAGAAGTGGTGAAGAAGGAGCCTATACTTACAGTGCCAGCAGTGGGCAACTTCAGATGGTGGATGAGGCTGATTATGTGCTGGTAAAAGGAAATTTTATCTCCGATACATCTGTTAGTGGAACAGGCTACTTGACAGCAGGTATTCTGGAAGTAAAGGGAGATGTAACCGTAAGCAACAGCTATTCAACCACAGGCTTTATGGGAACCGGAAGTCACACACTTTTATTAAGCGGAAATGCAGAGCAGATTATCAGCTTTGCTACCTGTAATGAGTATGGTATGCGCCTGCAGAATCTGGAGATTACCAATGAAAGTGAAGAAGGAGTGGTAATTGCTGCTAAGCCTTATGTAACCGGTCATGTAAATGATCATGGAAATAAAGTAAGCGGTTATATCGCCATTGGAACCGGTACTACTTTTGAGGAAGGATACTTTGGCGGAAGTATATATATCGTCAGGGAGACTTGGTTAAAAGATATGCTGACCATAGGCGGAGACCTGGAAATTAAATCATATTTATATGTTCCCGGAAAAGTGTATGTGGCAGGAAATGTGACGCAGACGGGAGCTGCGACAGATACTGCAGAGTTACACATGAGAGGCGGAAGCTTGGAGATAGGGGGAAATTATACAGTTACATCGAGTGTTCGCTCGGATCTGTCGATGTCCTATAGTTCTGATTATATTTATGTACATGGGGATGTAAGTTATGCCCCCCATTATGAATACGCTTTGACGGCCGGGACATTTGAAATAGGAGGAGATTTTACTTCTACCAGGGGACTTAATGCAAGTGGTAGTCATAAGTTTGTATTTTCAGGAGATTCCTTGCAGACCATCAGTATTGCGCCAAACGAATATTTTGCAACTATTGAGCTGCGTAACTACAGTGCGGAAGGTGTATATTCGCCAACTGTCTTTAGGCGGACTACTCTTATTCGAAATGGCTGTCGCTTGACCTATGGGGACTTAGAGGGTGAGTATGGATGGATTTTGGAAGAAGATACTGTATATGAAGGTGACTTGGTCCTGATTGAAGACACTTTGGATTTAAATGGTCACAATCTGACGGTAACCGGAGACCTGATTCAGTTGTCTGGTAAAATTAACGTAAATGGGGGGGCCCTGAATATATTAGGTGACTATCGAATACAGAATTCTCATACGAATAATGCAGGTTCTGTGTATGAGTCAAGTAATGGTCAGTTGATAATGCAGGATGCAAACGACCGGGTAACGATTCAGGGTGACTTTATCATTAATAATCGTATAACATTCTATGGCAATATCACTGCCGGAATAATGGAGCTTAAAGGTGACTTCTTGCAGGTGGGCGGCGATGGATATCGTGCATCGGATGACCATACCATTATCTTTTCCGGTGATGGTATTCAGACATGGAGTTCCGACTACTACAATAGTGTAAATCACGTAATTAACCGTAATAATAAGAAATTGCTTATTAATGCTACCCCTGTTGCATGGGGAACCATCACTGACGAGACAGGCACCATATCCGGAAACGGTTATTTACAGATTAATTCTGCAAAGCAGATTGCAAACAATAAATGGAGCGGAGCCGTATCTATTACAGAGGAAGATACATTGGCATCGGACCTGACTGTTGGCACGCTGATGGTGGGCAACAGAGGCAAACTGCATACTGCAGGACATGCCATTGATGCAGGCAGTATCAGCCTAAATGGACCTTTAAATGTGGAGAATGCCCAGATTGCCTGTACAGGAGATTTTACTGTTAATGAGGGCGGTACTTTGCAGATGCAGGATGCGGATGGTTATGTTCTGGTTGTTGGTAATTTTGTGATTAATTCCCAGTACGATCATGCAGGCTTATTGACTGACGGTGTTCTGGAGCTGAAGGGGCATTTTACCCAGGATTCCTATGTGAACTTCGTGGCAACGGACAATCATACCGTAATTCTGTCCAAAAAGATGACCACCTCCGGCCGTAACTTTGTCCAGAACATCTTCTTTGGCTATAGTGCAGGCACTACCAGATTTAACCGTTTGATAATCAAGAGGAGTAAGGATGGTTACTTTTTCAGAAATGCTGTAGAAAATATTGCTAATGAAATCGTTTATGGACTTGAAGACGAAACCGTACCTACCCCCATAGGTTACCTGGATGCCACAGAGATTACTGAAACTTCTGTTACATTAAGCTATGGCGCTGCAGAGGATGAAAACGGCATCTTGGGATATGAGATATACAGAGACGGTAACAGAGTAGCTATCAGCAGCGAGACCACCTTTACTGATGCAGGATTGCTGCCCGGTCAGGTATATACTTATACTGTGTATGCCTTTGACACATATAAAAATCTGGCGCAGGAATCGCCTGAGGTCATGGCCACCACTTTGGCGGATACAGAGGACCCCACTG
The DNA here is from genome assembly GCA_017513625.1 of Lachnospiraceae bacterium. GTDB lineage: Bacteria > Bacillota > Clostridia > Lachnospirales > Lachnospiraceae > Acetatifactor. The sequence goes on from JAFXEW010000092.1 coordinate 3,950, forward strand.
CGCCCCGTAATTTATCCCTTTATACCCGTACAGGCTCTTCCGTTACTTTGAAGTGGAATGCAGCCACCGACAATGTAGCTGTAACCGGTTACACTGTTTATCGTGACGGCGAAGCAATCGCTACCGGATTAAAGGAGCTGGAGTATAAAGACAGCGGACTTGAAAAGAATACGGTATATCGTTACTATGTGACAGCAAACGATATTTCCGGGAATGTTTCGGCAGAAAGTAATACTGTTGAAGCTGTAGTTGCCATGCCCGCAATTACTTCCGTTTCACCTACGAATTACAGTAAGATAGGCGGTAACCAGGTAACACTTACCCTTA
>JAFXEW010000093.1 GCA_017513625.1 Lachnospiraceae bacterium
CTATGACCAGATCATACATGATGTGTGTATACAGGATTTGCCTGTGATTTTTGCGGTTGACAGAGCCGGATTGGTGGGCAGCGACGGAGAGACTCATCAGGGAATCTTTGATTTGTCCTATTTGACCGGAATTCCCAATATGCATGTGTGTGCACCTAAAAATAAGTGGGAGCTTTCCGATATGCTGAAGTTTGCGGTTAATTTGGGCAAACCCATAGCAATACGTTATCCCAGGGGAACTGCTTATGATGGACTTTCACAATATAGGGCACCCATAGAGATGGGTAAAGCAGAATGGATTTACAAGGAAGAGTATATTGCTTTGTTTGCCATCGGTAGTATGGTAAAGGAAGCTGAGGCAGTACGTGATACTTTAAAAGAAAAAGGGTACAGTGTCAGTCTGATTAATGCCAGATTTGCGAAACCCATTGATGAAGAATCTGTGTTACAGGCATGTACCAACCACCGCCTGATTGTAACCATGGAAGAAAATGTGGCAGCCGGCGGATATGGCGAAAAAGTAATGGCATGTTTGAATGCTAACGGACTTAAGAATACATTGGTAACCATTGCCGTTCCCGATGCATATGTGGAACATGGTAATGTACAATTGTTAAAGCAGGAAATCGGAATTGATACAGAGAGTTGTGTAGATAAGATTCTCCGCGGTTTAAATGTTTCCGCAGAGAGCTAAACAGAGGATTGGTTCATGAAGGAACGATTGGATGTTATTTTGGTAAATCAGGGATATGCACCTTCCCGTGAAAAAGCCAAAGCAGTGATTATGTCCGGAAATGTTTATGTGAACGGACAAAAAGAGGATAAGGCCGGTACGACCTTTGATGAAAGTAAAATAAAGCTGGAAGTACGGGGCAATACTCTGAAATATGTGAGCAGAGGAGGACTAAAGCTTGAAAAGGCCATGGGTGTATGGGGCTTTGACCTCACCGGTAAAGTATGCATGGATATCGGTGCTTCCACAGGTGGTTTTACGGATTGTATGCTGCAAAACGGTGCTGCTAAGGTGTATTCCGTGGATGTAGGATACGGTCAGCTGGCCTGGAAACTGCGAAATGATGAAAGAGTGGTTTGCATGGAACAGACTAATTTCAGATATATGGTGCCGGAGGATATTGAAGATATGCTGGATTTTGCCAGCTGTGATGTATCTTTTATATCCCTGACCAAGATACTTATTCCCGCAAGAAATCTTTTGAAAACAGGGGGGAAGATGGTATGTCTCATTAAACCTCAGTTTGAGGCAGGAAGGGATAAGGTGGGTAAAAACGGCGTGGTCCGTGAACCGGAGATACATCGTGAAGTAATACACAAGATTATTGATTTTGCGGACAGTGTGGGTTTTCAGGTGGAAGCACTTGATTATTCTCCCATCAAAGGGCCGGAAGGAAATATTGAGTATCTGGTGTTGCTTACTAAAAAGGACAGGATTGCAGCGGAATTACTTGGAGAAACGGAGCATGATGCCGAAAGCAGGCTACAGGAACTGATAGTTTTACGTGAGGGAATGTCCCATACAGAGTACTGGTCAAAGACGATTGCAGATGTCGTGGAGCGTTCACATAGTCTTTGATATTGATACCGGCACGGTTGCCGCAAGGATTGAGGTTTTAAAGAAATGAAGAATTTTCTGGTCTTTACAAATGAACACAAGGATCCCGGGCTTACAGTAAGTAACAGGATATGTGATTTCCTCAGACAAAGGGGGGCCAATGTGACATTAAAGGTGTTGCAATCCGATTGGAAAAAATGCAATATCAGCGCAACGGAAGAGAATGAGTATAATAAGGGACAGACAGATTGTCTGCTGGTACTGGGCGGTGACGGTACAGTATTGAAAGCAGCCAGGGATATGATGGATGTAAATATTCCGCTGATTGGTGTCAATCTGGGCAGTTTAGGATATATGACAGAAATTGAAACAGATACATTGGAGGCTTCCCTGACAAAGCTTTTAAAAGATGAGTATGAACTGGAGCAGAGGATGATGCTGGAAGGTTGTGTGACTTTCCGTGACGGAAGCACTTCAGGCGGACACTGCTTAAATGATATTGTTATATCCAGAAACGGTTCTTTACAGATAATGAAATTCAATATTATGGTTAACGGTCGTTTCTTGAATGAATATTCGGGAGACGGTGTCATTGTGACGACACCTACAGGTTCCACAGGCTATAATCTATCGGCGGGAGGGCCCATTGTAGAGCCTGCGGCAAAAATGATTATGTTGACTCCCATATGTCCTCATACTCTTAATCAGCGCAGTATTATATTATCTCCCGAGGATGTGGTGGAAATAGATATACCTGAGGGCAAGGAAGGTCAGATGCAGCACATGGAAGTAACCTTTGACGGCAATCAAAAGATCCAGGTGACCACCGGCGACCGTATACGTGTGGCTCAGTCTGATAAGGTTACCGAGTTTGTGAAAATCAATCAGGTTAGTTTTTTAGACGTTTTACATAGGAAATTAAGTGAAAAGGCGTAGTAATCCGTATTCAGAAAGGCATGGTGCCAATGAAAAAGAACAGACAGACAGCGATTGCAGAGATTATTGAAAAGAATAATGTGGAGACCCAGGAAGAACTGGCGGGTTATTTGAAAAAAGCAGGTTTTTCTGTGACCCAGGCTACTGTTTCCAGAGATATCAGAGATATGAAACTGACAAAGGTATTGGGAGAAAACGGCAGACAGCGCTATGCTATTTTGAAGCATGATACTGAATTCATAGGGGACAAGTATACCCGTGTACTTCGCGACGGTTTCGTATCCATGGACATGGCCCAGAATATACTTGTGGTAAAGACAATATCCGGCATGGCCATGGCGGTGGCAGCAGCCCTGGATGCGTTAAAGCTTCCGGAGATAGTAGGTTGTATCGCAGGGGATGATACCATTATGATAGCTGTGCGTACCGTATCTGATACCAGGCTGTTAATGGATAAGCTTCGTGGAATGGTAGAGAAATGATTATTTGTCGCATTGCGGTTTAATAAACAGATTCGGGGAAGGTACATAAGGAGAACGATATGTTACAAAGTTTACATGTAAAGAATCTGGCATTAATGGAAGAAACAGAAGTGTTGTTTGAGCGCGGGCTGAATATACTTACCGGTGAAACGGGTGCGGGTAAATCCCTGTTAATCGGATCTATCAATTTGGCATTGGGGGCCAAATTTGACAAGGATATGCTGAGGCAGGGCGCTGAGAGTGCATTGGTGGAACTGGTTTTTGATTGCGCAGAGCAGCAACAGGTTATTGATAAGATGGAAAGTCTGGATTTGGAAGGGGACCCGGAGGGAAATGTTATTTTATCCAGACGTATGCAGGCAAGTAAAAGTATTTACAAAATAAACGGTGAAACGGTGACGGCCAGACAGGTAAAGGAACTGGCTGAGGTGCTTTTGGATATACACGGGCAGCATGAGCATCAGTCGTTGTTACATAAAAAGAAACATCTGGAAATACTGGACGCCTATGTAGGAGAGCA